>JAUXCI010000018.1 GCA_030618945.1 Flavobacteriaceae bacterium | reverse complement strand
TAATCGAATAGGGGTAAGAACGAAATTGATCAATACCATCAATGAAGAGACAAAGCAGTTGTCAAAAGAAATTGCGGAAAATGAGAATGAGGTTAGGCTTCTGACGAATAGTTTGGAAGGCCTTAAGAAGGATTATGCAAAAATGGTTGTTCAGTCCTATAAAAGCAAAACCAAGAATAGCAGATTGATGTTTCTCTTGTCTTCGGAAAACTTTTTGCAGGCCTATAAGCGGTTGGAGTATATAAAGCAATATGCAGATTACCAGGCGAGGCAGGGAGAAGAAATCAAGATTGAAACAATCAAATTACAAAACCTAAATGATTACTTGGTTGAGACCAAAAAGGAAAAAGAACTTTTATTGGTAGAAAACCAAAAGGAAAAGGACAGCATAAACAAGGAGAAGGCTTCTCGGGAAGGGATGGTAAAAACCGTCAAGAAGAAAGAGAAAAAATATATTGCCGAAATAAATAAAAAACAGCGGGAGGAAAAAGAGATTGATCGCAAGGTGGAAAAATTAATTACCGAAGCCATGGCCAGTTCAAGGAAAGAAAGGAATGTAAAAGCATCAGGTTTTGCCCTTACACCTGAAGCCAAGGAACTTGAAAAGGACTTTATATCGAACAAAGGAAAGTTGCCCTCACCGGTTGAAAGAGGCGTAGTTGTAAGGAGATATGGAATTCAGTCGCACCCAACGCTTAAAGGAATTACCATTGAGAGTAACGGAATTTTCTACGCTACAGAAAAGAATTCAAAGGCCAGAGTTATCTTTGATGGTAAGGTTTTGGCTATTCAAGTGCTTCCTGGAAAAAAGAAAGCAGTACTTGTTCAACATGGAAATTATATATCGGTGTATAAAAACCTGGATAATGTAACCGTTCAAAAAGGAGATAAGGTATCTACTAAGCAAAAAATAGGCACCATACATACTGATAAAACAACGGGTAAAACTATTTTGGCATTTGTGATTTTTAAAGAGGTCCAAAGACAGAACCCTGAAGAATGGGTTTATAAGAATTAGTTTTTCCAAACAGGTTCCTATGCTTATCAATGAATTTATAGCGAACAGGCTTTCACAGGATGTATTGAATATTAGCCCTCTTCAAGGCGGAGATATCAATGATACTTTTCTTATTCAAACAACAGACTGTCAATATGTGTTAAAGCGAAATAAAAAGACGAGCTTTCCTCAAATGTTTGAAAAAGAGGCTGAGGGCTTGAATAAACTTTCACGCAACGGTGTAATCACTCCCCAGGTTATTGATGTATTCGAACATGATGAAAACCAGTTCCTGATATTGGCTCATATACAATCAGAAGAACCTCAGTATAATTTTTGGAAGAATTTTGGATATGCCCTGGGCAATCTTCATTTGAATAGTCAAGAATATTTTGGCTTGGAATACCCTAATTATATTGGATCTTTAGAGCAATTGAATGACAAAAAGAATTCTTGGGGAACCTTTTTTATAGAGAACAGAATACAGCCTTTGGTTCACAAAGCCTTTGATAGGCAATTATTAGATAGAAAACATCTAGTATGGTTTGATGGCTTTTTTACAGCTTTCCCCAATCTCGTTCCCAAGGAGAAACCGGCATTAATTCACGGAGATCTGTGGTCTGGAAATTTGATGTGTGGAATGCGTCAAACACCGGTATTTATAGACCCGGCAATTTATTACGGACATCGTGAAATGGATATAGCGATGACAAAAATGTTTGGAGGTTTTGACAGAATTTTTTTAGATTATTACAATGAGATTTTACCCATGGAAACAGGATGGGAAAAGAGGATGAGTATTCATAATTTATACCCCAATTTGGTGCACCTGATTCTATTTGGTAAATCCTATTTAAGAGGAATTGAGGGTGTTATTAATGAATTTGCTTAATAATCGCTTCAGAAAAACAGCGCCTTTAACTCTGTTGCATCATTTGGATCCATTTTCTTAGAAAGCACAAGACTTAATTGTTTACGTCTTAAGGCACCATCAAATCTTTCTTTTTCCAAAGTAGTTTCAGGCACTAGTTGTGGCACTTTTACGGCCGAACCCGTTCTATCAACTGCCACAAAAGTATAGATACCTTCGTTTACCTTGGTTCTTTCTCCTGATTCTCTGTCTTCCATCCAAACATCGACAAAAATTTCCATTGAAGAATTAAAAGAACGCGAGACTTTGGCCTCTATAGTCAAAACGCTTCCAACTGGTACAGCCTTCGAAAAAACGACGTGATTAACGGCTGCAGTAACGGTTATCCTGTTACAATGCCTTCTCGCTGCAATACTTGAAGCCCTATCCATCCTGGCAAGCAATTCTCCTCCGAATAAGTTGTCCAAAGGGTTTGTCTCACCTGGTAATACGAGATCAGTCATTACGGTTAAAGAATCATTAGGGGTTTTACTTTGCATATTTTATGGTATAAACAATTTAAGAAAAAGGATAAGTTAAATTTTGTCGCGGAAGTTCTAATATTCCTGAATGAGTAACCAGGAGTCTTTGGCTACATTATTTTTAATTTCAGATAGATTTTCACGTGCCTCTTCTTTTGTAGCATAACTCCCGTAAGAAACAACTGTTAAACTCCATTTGTTAACACCCAAAATTCTGGATTTATAACCCTGCTCTAATAATTGCTTCAATTTACGGTCAGCATTTTCCGGAAACCTAAAAGCTCCGGCAATAACATGATAATCCTTTTTTTGACTTTCTATTTCCAGGTTTAAAGCGGGTAAAGGTTTTGTGATAACAAAGGTGGCATTTTCGATTCTTTCTTCCAATAAGTTTTGTTGTTTTTTGGCTTCAACAACTTGTTTTTCGGCTAGATGATTCTGATAGTATTTTCCTCCAAAGCCAATCGCAGATAATCCAATAACAAAAATGGCAGCATACTTGAGATAGTTGGAAGCTTTTTTCTCAACCAAAGGAATTATTTTTGGTTCAATGGATTTAACAGAAGGTGCTTTAACCGTTTCTCTCTCAATTTCAGCCCTCATTACATTGCTCAAACCAAAGGAAGAAGTTAAATAATTTATTGTTTGTTGAGGTTCAAAATGTAATTGATTGTCAACGAGGTTAAAAGAACCTAAACTATTTAAGTTAAGCTCCTGAGATTTCAACTTTTCATTCCAGGCATCAATTTCAAATTGAATATAATTTACAGCGCATTGGTATGATATATTATCAATAGAAGAGATATAATTTGCCAGTAAACCGTCATTATTTTTGAGATGGCTGTTAAAGGTAAGTTGCCTATATGGCGGATATAAGGTGTGACTTAAAGCATCAATTCTGGCCGATTTATTATTGGTTACAAATCCCCCAAATTTTGGAACTATAACACATTCATACCGGTATAATAAATCACTGATGTAATTAGCTAAATTCAATGCAACAGGGAGTTTAGTTTAACTTAAACAAATCTAAAAAAAAAGAATTAGGGTTTACCAATGCCTTCTCATTTTTATTAACAAAAACATGCACAACTTAAAATCATGATTTTAGAATGAATAGTAACGATATTTTTTATTTATTGGCCTTGCAAACGATTGATGGAATTGGTAACGTTAGCGCCAGGAAACTCATTGATCATTGTGGAAGCCCCCAGCTTGTTCTTGAAGAAAAAGCTCACATCCTGGAGAAAGTATGTGGGGTTGGACCTGGCATAACAAAGAAACTGAAGAGTGCGAAAAACTTTGAAAAAGCCGAGCTGGAAATGGCCTTTATTGAGGCCAATAACATAGAGACAATAAGTTATTTTGATCAGGACTACCCTCAGCGGCTAAAGCATTGTTATGACGCTCCTTTGGTATTATTTAAGAAAGGAAATTTTGACATCAGTAATCAACGAATCATCAGTATTGTTGGAACCAGGTTGATGACCAATTATGGCCGACAGTTTTTAAAGCAATTTTTGTCAGCAATAAAGAAGTACGATCCAATAATTGTAAGCGGTATGGCTTATGGTGTTGACATTTGCGCACATCAGGAAGCTTTGAATAATAATTTGACTACCATTGGTATTCTGGCACATGGTCTTGATAGAATCTATCCTAAACCACATTATAAAATTGCCTTGAACATGGAAGATTATGGCGGATTTTATTCTGAATTTTGGTCAGGCACAAGTCCTGAGAGAGAAAATTTTGTAAAAAGAAACAGGATTGTAGCGGGAATTTCTGAGGCCACCATTGTTGTTGAATCAGCGCGAAAAGGGGGGTCTCTCATCACGGCGGATTTGGCTAATTCTTATCATAGAGACGTATTTGCGGTTCCCGGACGGGTTGATGATTTGTACAGCGAGGGATGCAATATGTTGATTAAAAGTAATAAAGCTTCTTTGATTACCTCGGTCAAGGACCTGGAGTATATTCTCGGATGGAAAACAGATGGGGAAAAGGTCAAAAACGTGCAAAAAAGGTTATTTGTTGAATTGGAAGGAACGGAACAATTAGTGTTTGATAAGTTGAATGCCTCAGAAAAGCAGGTCTTGGATCTCCTTGCGCTGGAATGTGAATTGAGCATTCAAAACACGATAAGTATTTTACTTCAATTGGAACTAAAAGGACTCGTGAGAAGCCTAGCTGGGAAATGGTATGAAGCCTTATAACCTGAGTTTGATTTAAAATTTTGACACAGCTTTAGCTAATTTTTTCATAGACAATTATAGATTTTCGAAATACAAGACTACAGCCTCCTTCATAAGAACAGACTGCTCTCCGGGCTTTAAAGTCGGCAGCTCATCAATTACCTTATAATGTGGCCACCCATCTTCATCAAAATATTCAAATTGATAATATCCAAAAGGTTCTAAAAGTTTACAGATGGCAATATGCATCACGTCTAACTTAGCGTCCTTGCTAAACTTTTGAAAGCCTTTGCCCAGCTCCTGTACTCCAATAAGATATATGATTGAATCAATATCCATTTTTTCTCCACCTCCAAATTTATCAGAAATATTATCCCTGACTTCTTCCCATTGAAGCTTTAAATTTTGATCCCTCGACATATAAATAAATTAGATTTCAAAAATACTAATTACAAAAAACAAATACCTGATTATTTCTTACTTTTGTCATGATTAAAAACCAAGGAATTAAGTCAAAAGCTGTGTCAAAATTTTAAATTGAACTCAGGTTTATTGATAAAAAATGGTTTAACTTCGTTTAACATCAGGTATTTAAACGTTGTTTGTACCTGTGCAAAGTTCATAGAG
Organism: Flavobacteriaceae bacterium; assembly: GCA_030618945.1. Lineage (GTDB taxonomy): Bacteria > Bacteroidota > Bacteroidia > Flavobacteriales > Flavobacteriaceae > Lutimonas. Next base: position 12,721 of record JAUXCI010000018.1, on the reverse strand, counting down.
CAAGGCAAAATTTAGTATTTATTCACAAGATAAAATTATAACAATGTATAGTAAATTGAAGGATTATTTAATTGAGGAATTGCAATCCATTGAAGATGCGGGTTTATATAAAAATGAAAGAGTTATTACCAGTTCTCAGGATGCTGTGATAAAAATTTCAACAGGTCAGGAAGTGATCAATTTTTGTGCTAACAATTATTTGGGCTTGTCCAATAATCCAGAAGTGATTCAGGCTGCCAAAGACGCTATGGATCATCACGGTTATGGTATGTCTTCGGTGAGATTTATTTGCGGAACTCAGGATATTCACAAGGAACTTGAGGGGAGAATCGCAAAATTTTATAAAACGGAAGATACTATTCTTTACGCCGCTGCCTTTGACGCTAATGGAGGAATTTTTGAGCCTTTATTTGGAAAGGAAGATGCCATTATTTCGGATGCACTCAATCACGCTTCAATTATTGACGGAGTAAGATTGTGTAAGGCAGCACGATATCGCTACGCGAATAATAACATGGAGGATCTTGAAAAACAATTGATAGAAGCCAATAAACAGCAACATCGCTTTAAAATTATTGTTACGGATGGGGTTTTCTCAATGGATGGTATCGTAGCACAGCTCGATAAAATTTGTGACCTGGCTGACAAATACGATGCACTTGTTATGGTTGATGAATGTCATGCAACAGGTTTTATTGGCAAAACAGGAAGGGGAACAGTTGAGCTAAAAAATGTGATGGGAAGAGTTGATATTGTTACTGGGACCCTTGGAAAAGCCATGGGTGGAGCCATGGGTGGATACACCACAGGCCCTAAAGAAATCATTGATCTTTTGAGACAACGATCTAGGCCGTATTTATTTTCCAACTCATTAGCCCCGTCTATTGTTGGCGCTTCCTTAAAAGTATTTGACCTGATAGAAAACGACACGAGTTTAAGAGATAAATTGGAAGACAACACGAATTATTTCAGGCAAAAAATGCAGGAAGCCGGTTTTGATTTGGTAGGTGCTGATGCCGCTATAGTTCCGGTAATGCTTTATGATGCTAAACTATCTCAGGATATGGCTAACGAACTATTAAAAGAAGGTATTTATGTTATCGGATTCTTTTTCCCTGTAGTACCAAAAGACAAGGCAAGGATAAGGGTACAGCTTAGTGCAGCCCATACCAAAGAACATTTGGACAAGGCAATAGCGGCTTTTATAAAAGTAGGAAAGACCTTGAATGTAATTTAAGACTGATTTTATTGCTGAAGAACAATTCATCGGTGTAAGCCTTGAATATTTTAAAATTTGCCCAACAGATTAAGACAAAAAACATGAAAAAAATAAGAATTACCAAACATTTTGATTTTGAATCTGCCCATGCACTGTATGGTTATGACGGGAAATGTAAAAATATTCACGGACATAGCTATCATCTATATGTAACGGTGATCGGAATTCCCATCGAAAACAAAGAGGATCCAAAAAATGGAATGGTGATGGATTTTGGGGATCTAAAAGAGATTGTCAAAAACGACATCATTACTCAGTTTGATCATGCCGTTGTATTAAATGAAAATTCACCTCATAAGGAATTGGCTGATACGATTACTGATCATTCTCACAAAGTCGTACTGGTCCCGTACCAACCCACCAGCGAGAATATGCTCTTTGATTTTGCTGAAAGAATTCAAAAACAATTACCTCAAAATGTTTTACTACATTCGTTAAAACTAAACGAAACGGCAAGTTCTTATGCAGAATGGTTTGCCGCTGATCAGGATTAAATGATCTTGATAAAGAAATAGATACTAATGAGTGCTAAAAATAAAATATATTTCGCGTCAGATCAGCATTTTGGTATTCCTGATATTCAAAGCAGTAAGCTTAGGGAGAAAAAATTTATTTCCTGGTTGGAAGAAGTAAATAAAGATGCCAAAGCCATATTTCTTTTAGGCGACCTGTTTGATTTTTGGTTTGAGTACAAAAAAGTGGTTCCAAGAGGTTTTGTTAGAGTTTTAGGAAAAATCGCTGAAATTCGTGATGGAGGAACACCGATTTATTTTTTTGTTGGGAATCATGATTTATGGATGAGTGATTATTTTACAACCGAACTGGGAATCCCTGTGTATCATGAACCTAAGGAATTCGAATTTAACGGTAAGACATTTTTAATTGGCCACGGGGATGGTTTAGGGCCTGGAGATAAAGGATATAAGCGAATGAAAAAAGTATTTGTTCACCCCTTTTCTAAATGGTTGTACAGATGGTTGCACCCTGATATTGGGGTAAGACTGGCTCAGTATTTGTCGACCAAAAATAAACTGATTTCAGGAGAGGAAGACACCAGGTTTTTAGGCGAAGAGAATGAATGGTTGGCACAATATGCTAAAAGAAAACTAGAGAAAAAGCACTATGACTATTTTCTTTTTGGACATAGGCATTTACCGATGGAAATTGAAATTGGAAAGGGAAGTAAATATATTAATACGGGCGACTGGATCACACATTTTACATATGCCGTTTTTGACGAGAAGAACCTGACCCTAAAAACATTTGAATAATTACCTTCAATGGCTAAAACCAAAACTACTTTTTTTTGCCAGAACTGTGGCGCGCAATTTCCAAAATGGGTTGGAAAATGTAATTCGTGTAATGAATGGAATACCATTGTAGAAGAGATCATCCATAAGGAAGAAAACAGCGCATGGAAAGGAGCCTCTTCAAAGACGAGGAATATCAAGGCTGTTAAACTAAATGAGATTACCGCTACTGATGAACAGCGAATAAATACTTGTAATCATGAGTTGAACAGGGTATTGGGCGGTGGTCTGGTCAAAGGATCTGTTGTGTTACTCGGAGGAGAACCAGGCATTGGAAAATCTACTTTATTGTTGCAAATCGCGCTGTTAATGAAGAGTAAGGTTTTATATGTTTCGGGAGAAGAAAGTATGACCCAGATTAAATTAAGAGCCGACAGACTTAAGACTGCCAATAACAAATGTTTAATTCTGACGGAAACGAAGACCCAGCATATTTTTAATTCGATAGATGAAACAATCCCGGAAGTTGTGGTTATAGATTCTATTCAGACCTTACATACGGATTATATTGAGGCTTCACCAGGAACTATTTCCCAGATTCGAGAAACCACGGCCGAACTTATAAAATTTGCAAAAGAGACGGGCACACCGGTAGTTTTGATCGGTCATATTACAAAAGAAGGTAATATAGCAGGTCCGAAAATTTTAGAACACATGGTTGATGTGGTACTACAATTTGAAGGCGACAGAAATCACACTTACAGAATACTTCGTGCTCAAAAAAACAGATTTGGCTCTACGGCGGAGTTAGGTATCTATGAGATGCTTCATACGGGCTTGAGGGAAGTTGATAATCCTTCGGAGATACTTATCTCTGAAAAGGATGCTGACCTAACCGGAACGGCGATTTCTGCTACCTTAGAAGGAATGAGACCATTAATGATTGAAGTACAGGCACTTGTTAGCACAGCGGTTTACGGAACGCCCCAGCGTTCCTGTACAGGATTCAATATTAAAAGACTCAATATGCTGTTGGCAGTTCTGGAAAAAAGAGCAGGTTTTAAACTTGGGGCCAAAGATGTATTTTTAAACATAGCTGGTGGCATTAGGGTGGAAGACCCTGCCATCGATCTCGCAGTTGTATGTGCAGTACTTTCCTCCAATAATGAGTTAAGTATAGCCCAAGACAGTTGTTTTGCTGCCGAAGTAGGATTATCAGGTGAAATAAGGGCGATTAGCAGGGTGGAACAAAGAATTCAGGAAGCTGAAAAACTGGGGTTTAAAAAAATAGTTTTGTCAAAATTCAATAAAATTTCCAAAAAGAATTTTACCATTGAAATTATAAAAGTGACGAAAATTGAAGAGGTTGTAAGCGTGTTATTTAAGGCATAAAACAAGTGAATACATTAAGGTTTTATTAAAGCTTTGATTTTTCTGATATGATCAGGGCCAATTCTACAACATCCACCAAGGATGTCAGCACCGCTTTTAAACCATTCTTTGGCCATTCTTTGAAAAAGGTTGGGATCAGAAATACCTTGCCATGATTTACTGTCAGCCAGATATACCTCACCTGAATTAGGATAAACGATAACCCGTTTATCAGGAGCCGAATTTTTCAAGGTTTTAATGATACTTGTGATGTGTTTTGGAGCAGTACAATTGACGCCTATGGCAAAAACCGATGGGTGATTGGCCAATAGGTTTGCGGCTTTGCTGATCTTTTCACCATCATTTAAATAAAGTTCATCTTTACAGGAAAAGGAAATCCATGCGGGTTTGGCCGTATCGATCAATAACCTGGACAGAATTTTGATTTCAACTAAACTAGGAATGGTTTCAAAGGCCAAAAAGTCTGCCTTTGAGGCATCCAGGATTTTGATCTGTTCTAAATGGAAGCTTTCTAGTTCCTTTTCGGAAATACTATAAGCTCCCTTGTATTCAGAACCATCTGCCAGATAGGCCCCGTAAGGTCCCATGCTCGCCGCAACATAAATATTGTCTTTGAAACTCTTATTAGTCAAGAATTCTGACTTAGCTTTTTCCGCAAGTTCCACCGATCTTAAGACGAGGTCTTTTGCCGCTTTTAACCCGAACCCTAATTCCATAAAGCCTTTAACAGTAGCTTGATAGCCAGCTGTGGTAATACAATTGGCACCTGCCTCCAAATAGCTTAAATGGCAATTGACAATGGCCTGAGGATTGGTTTCAATAATTTTAGCGGACCAAAGTTTATGATTGAGATCACAACCTTGATCTTCCAAAACATTTGACATTCCTCCGTCAAGAATTAAGGGATATTTGATGTTCTTGAGTTTGATCATTGTCTGAGAAATTTATTCTAAAGCCTTTACCTCGGTACTCCACCCATCATATTGACCTTTTTGAGAAGCACATAATATTCTTAACATAGTGGTTAATTGTTCTATGGAATCGGGATTGATAGAATCGTGTCTCGAAATTTTAAGCTCATATGGGGTTTTGCTTTCTTTTTTATAGGCAATAGCGTCCAGAGAAAAATTTAATTCTTTCAGACGCTCTCCAGCGGTATTTCTTGATTTCACCCCCGAAAAATAAAGCCAGTGATTTACCTTTCTGAGCCCTTTCAAATCATCACCCTGAAGAACTAAATCATGCAAATACTCCTGGTTGAATAAAAATTCTATTGAAATATTCTTTGGATAAAGAAAATCATAGTAATAATTCCATGATTTATCCTTCTTAATTTCAACATAAGCATCTGGTGCGCTAAAGTTTTTCTGAATAAGCGTATCTAAATTTGTTCTTATATCAAGGGTGTCTTTTACATAATATACATCAAACCCCATGCATTGATAGGTAATAATCCCCACTAATCTGTTCTTGCTGCTCTTGTTGATAACCGCTGAAGTGGAATCAGAATAAGCGTATAATTTATCAAGACCTTCTTCTTTGGGAAATCCGTTTTTTAAACAGGACCTGTAGCGAGTACCAACGATGAGTAGGTTTTTATAGTTCGGCTTAGCCATGTCAACACTAAGGTCGATGGCAATTGACATTACCCCTTTATCTTTCATTGTAATATATTCCACCCAGTCTTCCTGAGCTTCTACAGTTGTATTAATAAGAAGAAAGAAGCCTATGATAAGGACCAAATATGAATTATAATGTGAGGATAATAATTTCAATGTTAACATTTTAAACAAAGATAATAGTCATTTGCAAAAGAGCATAAACCATATAATATTGAGCATGAGTCCCAAAAAGACTAAAATAATGAAAAGGATAAAGATATTACTAATATTGAGTTTTTTTTCTGTATTTGTATTATCTCTAGATAAAAGAAATCAAAAAATAGAAGCCATTATCGAAATATATAGTAAACTAATCTGAATATGGTTTGATCAAATGAACATAAACGGGGTAATGATCACTAAAGCCTCCAACATATTTGTTATTTTTAAAACTTCGATAAGGATAGCCTTTATATTTTCCAGATTGGGTGGTTATAAATTCTGGATTGTAAATGCCCGCTTTTAAAAAAGCCAAACCAGCAATTGAAGGCTCCTTTCTCAATAAATATGTACTCATAATCACTTGATCGAATAAGTTTAATCCATCTCTATATGCTAGAGTGTTATATCCCTTTTTATACATTCCTTCCATAGGATTGAAGAGCTTTGTGATAGTTGTTTGATCGTTTTCGGAATTTTCGATTAATCCTTTTGTAAGACTCTTATTGATGGGGTCATCATTAAAATCGCCCATAATAATTATTTTTGCCCTGGGTTGTTCCTTATAAATTCTTCCAATAATCTGCCTTACTATAAACGCGGCCTTCATTCTTTTTGGATCACTTCTGCTTCTTCCTCCCCGTCTCGATGGCCAATGATTTACTATAATATGGATTACTTCATCATCCATAATCCCGCTAACCCATAAAAGGTCTCGGGTATATATTCGCCCACCCTTTTCATCCCATATTCGCAGTTCAACATTTTCCTGGTGGATCGGCTTAAAAAGCTTTTCCTGATATATCAAAGCAACATCTATTCCGCGTCTATCAGGAGAATCAAAATGAATGATCTGATATTGAAAAGGCTTGATGTGTTCAGATCTAATTAAATCTTCAAGCACACTGTGATTTTCGATTTCAGCGAGACCTAGAATTACAGGACTGGTTTTAGCCAAACCAGCACCAATTTTAGCGACTACGGAGGCAATATTATCAATTTTATGATGGTAATCAGACGCGGTGTAATTGTTTTTCCCTTCTTTGGTATAATCGTCATCCAAAATATCAGGGTCATCAATGGTGTCGAATAGGTTTTCAACATTGTAAAAAGCAACCGTTCTTATTTTATACCTGGTATTTTGACAATGAAGGCTTGTTAAGATGAACAAAAAAGCAAATGAATATGATATGTGAAGTTTCTTGTTCAAAATATGGGAATGTCAAAGGTTTTATTTAGTCTGAGACCACCTTAAAGGTCAGCACCTTTTGATATATATTTTTTTAGGTGTTTACATGATTGCGCTTTAAGCATCAATAAGATGTCAGTTTATTTTAGACTCAGCCTTGTATGAAATTTCTAATTTTTGTTTTAGCGTATTTTTTATTTTCGAACAGCATTAGAGGACAAATTCAATATGAGCTTAAAGGAAGCGTACTTGATAAAATGAGTCTAGAAGCTTTGGGAAATGTGTTAATCAAGATGTCACCAAATGTGGGACAAGGTTTTTCGGATGAAGCCGGTTTTTTTTCGCTGCTTATATTTTCTGACCAGGAGCTGGTTTTAGAATTCAGTTTAGAAGGATATCAAACGTTAAAAATGCCAATTAAATTTCCGGAAAATACAGAAACGGTATCTATTGGAAAGATCAAACTAACTCCTGCACAATTTGAAAATTCGGAAGATAAATGGGTGGAATTAAGCCCTCAGGATTTGGAAGAAGGGAATGAAGATTCAAATTATATCACGGGCGTACTGGCTGCTTCAAAGAGCCTTTTTGCACGTACTGCTGCCTTTGATTTTGGTATGACATTTTTCAAACCAAGGAATTTAGGATCAGAGTTTAACCTAATCATGCTAAACGGTGTTAGAATGAATAAAATCTTTAACAATCGCCCAGAATGGAGTAATTGGGGAGGCCTCAATGATGCTTTGAGAAATCAGGTGGTTTACCCAGGTTTAATGATTTCTCCCTATGATTTGGGCAGCTTGTCTTCTACGATTAATATAAACAGCAGCGCAATAGCGCAGAAGAAGACCATAAAAATATCATACGCCGCATCAAACAAAAGTTATTTAAATCGATTGATGGTAACTTATTCAAGCGGTCTTTTAAAAAAAGGATGGGCCTATACTTTTTCGGGTTCAGTAAGAATTGGTGATGAGGGGTTTCGATCAGGAACGATGTATAAGGCCTACTCTGCAATGGCTTCTATTGACAAGAAAATCGGCAAAAAACATACCGTGAATGCAACCCTAATTTACGCGTATAATGAAAGAGGAAAATCAGCACCCATGACACAGGAGGTTTACGATTTGAAGGACATTAAATACAATTCCTATTGGGGATTTCAGGAAGGAAGCAAAAGAAATTCCCGACTAAAAAGAACCGTTGAACCCATTTTTCAGTTCAATCATGAGTTTAAAATCAATGCCACAACCCTTTTTCGAAGCCACTTTACCTATCAATTTGGGAATGTGGGCTCGAGTAGATTGGATTATGGGGGAGGGCGTTGGATAGAAGAGTCACAAAGCATTGTGGGTGGAGGAAATAGTCCTGATCCAACCTATTATCAAAAATTGCCCAGCTATTTTTTGAGAGACGCTGGGCATCCGGATTATGCTGGCGCATATTTAGCAGAGAAAGAATTTTCATCTAAGGGGCAAGTTGATTGGCCCAGCTTATATGAGGCGAATCAACAACTGTCGATTACAGGAAACTCAATTTATGTTTTATACGAAGACCGACATGACGATACTTATCTGTCTCTTGACTTTTGGGCGCACAAAAAGTTAAATGATCGTTTTACCATGGACGCTTCTTTTTCAATGGCCTTGTATCAATCAGAAAACTATGCTTATATGCTTGATTTACTGGGAGGTAAAGGATATTTGGATGTTGATACCTTTGCCGACAACTGGAAAGAAGCACAAAGCAACCTTTTGAAAATCAACAGGATTGTAGATGAAAAAGAGAAGTTTAAATATAACTATGTACTGGATGCAAGTCAATGGAAGGGTTTTGTATCGGGCAATTACATTTCACGAAAAACAGAAGCATTCTTAGCCATTAAGATTAATTCCAGCAGCTATCAAAGAACCGGAAATTATGAAAATGGTGCATTTCCAGGAAAGGAATCTTTAGGTGAAAGCAGGAAATTGAATTTTTATGCCATGAGTTTTAAATCTGGGATAACATATAAACTAACAGGAAGACATCTTTTTTCCATCAACGCGAATTATTTGGAAACACCGCCACCAATGAGGAATGTATTTTCCAATGCGCGCCAGAATAATGACATCGTTATTGGGCTTAAAAAAGAAAATGCAATTGCATTTGATGGAAGCTATTTATTTAGACATCCTTCAATAAGCACCAAGATGACGATGTATTATGTTTCATTAAAAGATCAGTCCAAGATCTCATTTTATTATGCCGATGGGCTTACAGGCCTTGAAAACTCTGACACAAATGCCTATGTACAAGAAATTCTTACAGGAATCGATAAAAATAACATGGGAATTGAAGTAAGTATCAAAGTTCCCATATTGATCAATTTTACCTTAAAGGGAGTCGCAGCTATTGGCAAATCCGTCTATTCAAGTAATCCTAACCTTTATTTGACTTCAGATGATTTTGAAGATCCAATTCAACTGGGCGCATCATATTTAAAAAATTATTCTGTGGCAGGAGGCCCGCGACGAGCCTTTTCTTTGGGCTTTGAATATTCAAGCCCGAGTTATTGGTGGTTTGGTATAAGTTTCAATCATTTTGAACAAGCTTATCTCGATATCGCTCCCATAAACCGAACTCAAAACTTTTATTTAGATGCAGATGGTCAGCCTATCATAGAATATGATCCGGCTGTGGCTGCGGCCCTTTTAGAACAGGAAAGCATAGCTCCTTATTCAATTGTCAATATGGTGGGCGGCAAATCCTGGAAGCTCAAAAATAAATATGTTGGCTTCTTTGCCTCGGTAAATAATATCACCAACACCTTTTACCAAACAGGAGGGTTTGAACAAGCCAGAAACGCAAATTACAACACCTTACTGGAAGATAAAAGTCGTGACAAACCACTATTCGGGCCAAAATACTGGTTTGGCTATGGCACAACATTTTTCACGTCCTTTTATATTAGAATCTAAAAATTAATAAATGTCAATTAAATATAATTTTACCTTGATTGCGATTATATTATCGTTTTATGGATGTATCCCTGAAAATGATTTTACCTTACCTATAATCCTTCCAAGTGATGTAGAAATAGTAGCAAATTCGGACATTAAGGCAAGCATCAACGCCTTGAAACAGTCTGGTGAAAAGGCCTATACTTTTAGTGAGAATAACAACGCAATTATCGAAGGGTTTGTGATTTCAAGTGACGAGGCGGGTAATTTTTATAAGACGATGATCATTCAGGATAAAATAGAGAACCCGGAATATGGAATTGTAGTTCTTATTGACATGAAGGCTTATTATACCAAATATAATTTTGGGAGAAAAATTTATATAAAACTCTCAGGTCTAAGTATAAGAGAAGAAAAAGGTCAGTATCAATTGGGGTATTTGAATGCAAATAAGTTAACTAATATACCTGACGCCCTTTTGGATCATTTTATTGTCAGGTCAAAGACGACCGAAGAAATTTTGGCAAGAGAAATAAGGTTGGAAGAGATTTCGAATCAAATGATCAATACCTACGTAAAGATAACAGACTTACAATTCTCAAAAGACGCAGTGGGTAAAACATTTGCCAGCGAAAATTTTGACCGGTATAATGGGGAACGCATCATAGAGCAATGTGATAATCGGGTAAAAAGCTTCCTTTTTACCAGTACTTTTTCAGATTTTCGTTCAAACCTTTTACCACAGGAAAGATTTCATATAAGCGCTTTGCTATTCAAAGATTATTATGCTGACAAAATAGTTTTGATTTTAAATGACCCGAGTTTTTTGATTTCTGATGATGCCGATCGATGTGACCCGAAGTTTTATGACTGCAACAACGAGGAGGAGGTCGGAAATACGGTTGTATACTATGAAGATTTTGAAGGATTCAAATCAACATCGGATATTGAAGAGAGAGGATGGTTTAATATAAATGTCAATTTTGGGAATGGGAAGTTCAAAAAGAGAAGCGCTGATGAAAACTCATTTTTACAGGTATCAGCGTATAACTCTGGAGATAATGTTATGGATGTTTGGTTAGTAAGCCCGTCTATAGACCTTGAAATAACTGAAAATGAGCGATTGACATTTAATACCAGGGCTACTTTTGAAGAAGGAAGGGTTTTAAGCGTTTGGATTTGCAACGATTTTAATGGAAATGTAGATATGACTTCCTGGCAGTTATTGGATGTAATGCTCTCTGATGGAACAAGAGATGGTAGCAATAAGGAATTTAAAAATTCAGGAGAAGTAGATTTGGGATGTCTTAATGGCAAGGTAAATCTTGGTTTCAGATATTTAGGATCTGATCCAGGTATATCTACCACTTATGATCTGGATAATATATTAATCATAGGAGACTAATTTTATTATCAATTTATTACGCAATTCAATCAATTTTCGTTTTAGGAGTTTTGAAATATGTAAAAACCGGGTAATGATCACTATATCCTCCCTGAAAGAATTTACCTAAAAAGGTTCTTTTCGGGCTACCTTTGTGCCTGCCAGATTTTTGGCTGAGAAAAGGCGCAACAAATATATGAGTCTCTACGTATTCAAACCAATTTGAATTAAGGAGTTTATTATTCATAATGATTTGATCAAACATGATCCATTTACCTTTATGTCTAACCGATCCTTTTTTCTCTTTTTGGAAACGGATCATAGGGTTAAAAAAACCATCAGAGAGATATTTTTTTATATTTTTGCTTAAAGGGTCGTCATTGAAATCGCCCATTATTATGATATTTGAATGCTGATCTTCGACATAGAGTTCGCTCACGATACGATGGACTAATTTGGCAGCCTCAAGCCTTTTAGCATCCGTTTTTATTGTTCCGCTGGTGCGTGAGGGCCAATGATTCACTATTATTGAAACCTTCTCACCAAACAATTCTCCTTTTATTAGAAGGACATTTCTGGTGGTATCAGTTCCGTGATCTTGAGACAAATCAACAGGAAAGCTGATGCTTTCTTTAAGAGAGAAATGACTTTTTTGATAGAGAAATCCAACATTGATGCCGCGCTGGTCTGCAGATTTGTGAAAAACGAATTGATAATCAAAGGGTTTTAAATTTTCCGTATTGATCAAATCCTGTAAGCAGGTTTCATTTTCGATTTCGCAAACGCCAAGGAAAACAGGAGGAAGAGCTGATCTCATTTCACCTATCTTTGAGATCACAAGTCCAAGGTTATTTATTTTCTGAAAATACTTAATGCGATCCCATTTATAAATTCCTTCAGGAGTATAATCTTTATCTAAAGTATACTTGTTATTTTCGTAATCGAAAAGATTCTCCAGATTATAAAAAGCTATGGAAAAGATTTGGGACATTAATAATTATGACTGATAGTCCAAAATACGGAAAATCAATAAGATAAATGTAAAAAGGATTGTAAATTTGAATTATGATAGAAAAAAGGGATTCTAATATTGAAAATGTTGTTCTGGTAGGGGTTATTACAAAAGAACAAAATGAGCTTAAGTCTAAAGAATATTTGGATGAACTGGAGTTCCTAACCTATACGGCTGGCGGTACTGTGATCAAAAGATTCACACAAAGATTAGAATACCCAAACCCCAAGACATTTATTGGAACAGGTAAACTGCAAGAGGTAAAGAATTTTATTGATAGCACGAAGGTGAAAACTGTGATTTTTGACGATGAATTGAACCCTGCTCAATTGCGAAATATTGAAAAAATACTGGATTGTAAAATACTGGACAGAACCAATTTGATACTTGACATATTTGCTCAAAGGGCGCAAACATCTTATGCCTACACCCAAGTGGAATTGGCGCAGTGCC
>JAUXCI010000181.1 GCA_030618945.1 Flavobacteriaceae bacterium | reverse complement strand
GCTCAAAGACTTATAAACCTGAGGTACTGTTTTAAAAATAAAACTGGAAATGTAATGGGGGCATTTCCAGTTTTAATAAGCTATTTTAATAGGTGCCGTTTATTTTCCGCTAAGTGTAGCATTATATTCCCATATTTCGTCCCAGGAATTTGAGAAGGCAGTTCCCATTCCTTTGTCAAAGGCATTCCAGGAATCTTCACCGTTGACCTTTAAAAAGGAGTCCTTGAATTTTCTTTTGGTATCATATGAGGCCCAGTTTTTATGGAAACGTACAGTAGCCATGTGTCTTCCAATATCTCCTTGACGGAATTGATTGTCATATACACCCCATGGATTTTCACCATCTATATCTTTTACGGCTTTTCCAATTTGATCCATCAAATGGTCAATTTGATAACCATGGCCTTCATTGACTTCAAAATATCTGATATGCAGGATGGGGTACTTGATGTCTTCACCTTCTAACATGGCTGTATTGGATGGATCGTTGTCTTGTTTCCAATATTCACCATTACTTAATTTTTTAACATTTGACATGACATTGTCTCGCCAGTCTTCATCATGACCACCGGCTGATGGCCTGGAATCTAAATGAGAGTAGTTTAAAGGCCCCATTTGCCAGACTATTTTCCCCATATTAGGCCCGGTAACAACATTGTATACAACGGCTCTATGCGGCCCTTCCTTATGGTATTTCGCATTGTGTTTTGCCATCGCATCACCAAGGGCTTTTAATTTGGTGTTGTCTGGTGTAATGTAGAAACTTTCCCACATGGCATATTCAGCAGCCTCCTGTGCCTTAAGATTGGTAAATGACCCAAATACAAAGAGGGCCATGATAAAAATACTAATGATTTTTTTAAACATGATATCAAGTTTTTAGTTAAAGAAAAGGTTTGTTGCTGGAACTGGCTGGTAAGAAAGGTTATGGTTAGTTGATACCGTTAAATTCCAAGAAACATATTAAAACGCTAAGTAAGATAAGTTTCTTAAATGTGAAAAATGATTTTGGACGAATGGACCTATTTATCGTCCGCAGATGCATTTTTATTTACCGAATGAAACTTTATAAGCAAATCAGCTAAACTGGAAAAATTAAATATCTGAAGCGAATTGGAAAGACTCGTAAGTGAAATGGCTATAGTTTTGGGCAATTGTCACAATGAAATTTGCCTTTCTTTTTATAATTTTTACAACATTTTATTTTTTTCTCAAAACAATCCATTGAAAGTGAGTCGTAATCAAATACAGTGTAAAATTTAGGATTATCTTTTTGTGATTTTTTCAAATACTATTTAAATTGATTCTAAATAATCACAAATGTAGAAATATATTTAGTTTATAAGCGAAGTTCAGCAAATATATTTGATTAAGTTTTCGGAAGATTTACTTTCGGTTGAAGCTGAATAATAATTTAATAGATAGGTTCAATATATTGTGTCAGGCTAGTGTTAGCAACCTTTATTGATGATTCATTAAGATAATTATCAATCCATTATGTGATCAGATGCAAAATATGACATTTATCATTTTTTTTGTAGCTATTCTAACAAAACAGTTTATTTTTGTCAATCATTTCATAAAATTTGAAAGAAGATAGAAAAATGGACAAGTTCTCCTTTTTAAACACGATGCATGCCGGGTTTATTGAAGATTTATATCAGAAATATCTCAAAAGTCAAGACGCTGTTGAGCCTAGTTGGCGAAGTTTTTTTCAGGGATATGACCTGGCAAATTCTGATTATTCATTGGAAGAGGAGGATACTGAAGTTGAGATTCCTCAACAAGTTTATAAGGAATTCAAGGTAATTGAACTGATCAATAGTTATAGAACCAGAGGGCATTTGTTTACCAAAACAAATCCGGTTAGAAGCAGAAGAACATATAAACCTACACTCGACATAGAAAATTTCGGCTTGGTTAAAGCCGATCTTACTACTATTTTCAACGCTGGGAGCATTATAGGTTTAGAACCTACCATCCTGTCAGACATTATTTTACATTTGGAAAATATATATTGTAATTCTATTGGAATTGAATATATGTTTATCAGAAACCCAGAAGAGATTCAGTGGTGGCAGAATAAACTCAATGAAAATGATAATCACCCGAATTATGAAGCCAGTACCAAAAAATACATTCTTTCCAAATTAAATCAGGCCGTTACCTTTGAGCAGTTTCTCCAGACAAAATATGTGGGGCAGAAGCGGTTTTCTCTTGAAGGAGGTGAAACCTTAATTCCAGCCTTAGGAGGTCTGTTCAGGATCGCCGCAGAAGAGTTTGAGGTAGACGAGTTCGTGCTTGGAATGTCACATAGAGGAAGGCTGAATACCTTAGTCAATATTTTTAGAAAACCGATTCGTGAATTATTCAATGAATTTGACGGTAAAGATTATGATGAAGATGACTTTGATGGTGATGTTAAATACCATTTGGGTTCTACTATAAAAAAGACATTAAAGAGTAATAAACAGATCACCATGAATCTGGTGCCAAACCCTTCACATCTTGAAACGGTTGGATCAGTGGCAGAGGGTATAGCAAGAGCTAAAATTGAGGATGACTATAATGGTGATTCATCAAAATTGCTACCAGTAGTTGTTCATGGAGACGCAGCAGTAGCAGGACAGGGAATTGTTTATGAACTTATTCAGATGAGTAAGTTAAAAGGATATTCAACGGGAGGGACAGTACATATAGTGGTAAATAACCAAATTGGATTTACTACTAATTATTTGGATGCCAGATCAAGTACTTATTGTACTGATGTAGCAAAGGTAACCTTGTCTCCGGTAATTCATGTAAATGCTGATGATGTTGAAGCGGTTACTCATGCTGTTTTAATGGCTCTGGACTTTAGAATGAAGTTTAAAAGAGACGTTTTTATTGACTTGTTAGGATATAGAAAATATGGACATAATGAAGGGGATGAACCAAGATTTACCCAGCCTAATTTGTACAAAGCTATCGCTAAGCAACCAAATCCAAGAGATATTTACAACGCAAAATTGATTGCCGAAGGAGTTATTGATGAGGATTATTTACCGAATTTGATCGATGAATACAAGTCACTTCTTGAAAAGGAATTTAACAGGTCAAAAGATGATTCGGCCAGTAAAGTAAATCCTTTTATGGATAATGTTTGGAGTGGTTTTATGCATCAGGATCTTGACGGTTTGTTGTTAAGTGTAGGTACTAAATATCCAAAAAGAAAATTAGAAAACATTGCGCGGGTTGTTTCTACGGTACCGGAAGGTGTGAAATTTTTGCGGAAAGCGGAAAGAATTTTAAGCGACAGGGCAAAAATGGTTTTTGAAACCAATAAAATGGACTGGAGCATGGGCGAAATTTTTGCCTTTGGAAGTTTGCTAGAGGAAGGCTATAACGTCAGAATATCCGGTCAGGATGTTGAAAGAGGTACTTTTTCACATCGCCATGCTGTATTGAGAGATGAGATCTCTTCGGGAAGTTTTAATCTTTTAAATTCAAATCCGAAGAATAAAGGACAAATGAGCATCTATAATTCTTCCTTGTCTGAATATGCAGTTTTAGGTTTTGATTATGGTTACGCTATGGCTGCTCCTAACACTTTAACTATCTGGGAAGCCCAATTTGGGGATTTTGGAAATGGGGCTCAAATTATTTTTGACCAATACATGTCTGCAGCCGAAGATAAATGGAAGCAACAAAATGGAATCGTTGTATTATTACCTCATGGTTATGAAGGTCAGGGATCTGAACATTCCTCGGCGAGGATAGAGCGTTTCCTTCAGCTTTGTGCAAATGATAATATGACCGTGGCCAACTGTACTACACCTGCTAATTTTTTCCATTTGCTCAGACGGCAGATGAAAAGGAATTTCAGGAAACCCTTGGTGGTTTTTACACCAAAGAGTTTATTAAGACACCCTACCGCCGTTTCGGCACTAGAGGATTTTGTAGAAGGCGAATTTCAAGAAATAATTGATGATACGGTTGATCCTAAGAATGTGAAAAGAGTTGTATTCTGTAGCGGTAAATTTTATTATGATCTATTAGAGGAAAGAACTCAAAATAACAGAATGGATGTGGCCTTAATCAGGGTGGAGCAATTGTTCCCTTTGCACGAGTACAAAATTGAAAAGGTATTGTCAAAATACGAATGGGCAGAAGATCATATCTGGGCTCAGGAAGAACCAAGAAATATGGGGCCATGGAGTTATATGCTTCAGCGATTTGAATTAAAAAGACTTCAGGTAAGGTCGAGAAAATATTACGCGGTTCCAGCCGCAGGGTCTTCAACGCGATTTAAGAAAAGGCACCGTAGGGTAATTGAAAGTGTGTTTGATAATATAGTAAAGTAAGAATATCATTAAAAAGAATTAGTAAGATGATTTTAGAAATGAAAGTTCCCTCTCCAGGAGAATCTATCACCGAAGTTGAAATTGCAAGTTGGTTGGTTGAAGATGGAGATTATGTTGAAAAGGATCAGGCTATTGCCGAGGTGGACTCAGATAAAGCTACATTAGAATTACCAGCAGAGGAAAGTGGAATTATTACTTTAAAGGCTGAAGAAGGTGATGCTGTTGAGGTTGGAGCGGTAGTTTGTCTTATTGACACTAGTGCTGCAAAAAATAAAGGACCCAAAAAGGAGGGTCCAACAAAAAAGTCAGCTGCTGAAGAAAAAGTTGAGGTTAGATCAGAAGTTTCGGAGACAAATACATATGCAACAGGGACTGCTTCTCCAGCTGCAAAAAAGATTCTTGCGGAAAAAAATATTGATGCAGCCCAAATTAAAGGAAGTGGTAAAGATGGAAGGATAACCAAAGATGATGCTATAAATGCCATTCCTTCAATGGGTGAAGCTCTAAATGATGGTAATAGAAAAAGTGAGCGCAAAAAATTATCAATGCTCAGAAGAAAGGTTGCACAACGATTGGTAACTGTAAAAAATGAAACTGCCATGCTGACGACTTTTAACGAAGTGGATATGCAGCCCATTTTTGATCTTCGCAAGGAGTTTAAAGAAACTTTTAAAGAGAAACATGAAGTAAGTTTAGGTTTTATGAGTTTCTTTACCCTGGCTGTGGTCAGGGCTTTAAAGATGTTTCCTGATGTTAATTCAATGATTGATGGAGATTTTAAAATTTCTTATGACTTTGCGGATATTTCAATAGCGGTTTCAGGACCAAAGGGCCTAATGGTTCCCGTGATCAGGAACGCTGAGAAATTGAGTTTTAAAGGCGTTGAGAAAGAGGTTAAACGATTGGCTATAAGAGCCAGAGATGGTCAAATTACTGTTGATGAGATGACTGGTGGCACCTTTACTATTACCAATGGTGGGGTATTTGGATCTATGCTGTCAACCCCGATTCTCAATCCACCACAGAGTGCGATCCTAGGAATGCATAATATCGTGGAAAGACCTGTGGCGATTAGCGGAAAGGTCGAAATAAGACCAATTATGTATAT
>JAUXCI010000073.1 GCA_030618945.1 Flavobacteriaceae bacterium | reverse complement strand
GTTATCTAAATGCCAGGATTGACACAATTGTTATTTTGGATACCATATATACGGCCTGTTTTAGTTTGGGCAAAAAATTAAATTATATCAAAATATATTACGATCACATTGCTACTGTCCTTCTTCATGAAAAGGATCTGAACCCCATTGCGCGAAAAGTAACTGCTTCCTATTTTGAAATTCCTTTTCAAGACATACAGCCTTCGATGCAATATCTGGCTGATCTTTTTGAAAAAAAAGGAAACTCTTTTATTAAAGTTTCCCTTGATAAAATAGAACTCATTGATCAAGAAGCAAGAGCGGTTTTAAAAATTGAAGACAAAGGTCAACGAACCATTGACAAGGTTGTTGTTAAAGGCTATGAAAATTTTCCCAGAAGTTATATTAACCATGAATTAGATCTCAAAGTTGGCAGCACATTCAACAGAGAGAAACTCAAGTTGGCCTCTCAGGCTGTAAACAACCTGCCTTTCGCTGAAGAACACAAAGCTCCTGAGGTTTTATTTACCAATGACTCAACACTGGTCTATTTATTTCTTAAAAAGAAAAAGTCTAACCAATTTGACGGCATTATTGGCTTTGCCTCTAAAGAAGAATCCAGCGGACTGCAATTTAACGGTTATTTGGATCTCACTATTAATAATATTTTCAACAGTGGAGAAACTATTGCCCTCTATTGGAAGAATAACGGCAATGACCGGCAGCGTTTCTATCTTGATGCTGAACTACCGTATTTATTTAACCTTCCTCTTATTCCAAAAGGAAATTTTGAATTATACAGGCAAGACACTACTTATTCCAATATAACTACTCACCTTAGTCTGGGATATAGCTTCGGCTCAAAAGGACTGCTTACGGCTGCGTTTAGAACTGAAAACTCAAATGATTTAACAAACGGTAACTTAAATAATGTTAAGTCGTATTCAAACCGGTTTTATGGCTTGTCGTATATTTTTAAGAAATTGGTTAATGAGCCATTATTCCCTGTCAAGTTTCAATTTTCATTTGACGCCATGCTGGGATCGAGAAATAGCGAGGATCAGGACACCTCTCAATCCAGATTTGTTTTACAGACCAGCTATATTTATACGATCAACAACAAAAACTTTATTTATGCACAAAACCAAAGTGGTCTTTTGAATTCCGACAATTATCTCGCCAATGAACTTTTCAGGATTGGAGGCGTTAATAATTTAAGAGGCGTGAATGAAGAAAGCATTTTCGCATCCTTTTACAGTGTATTTAACCTTGAGTATAGATTTAAACCAAATGCTACAAGTTATTTTTATTCTATCTCAGATTTTTCATATATCGAAAACAACATTGACGATCAAAAAATCAACGTTTTTAGTCTGGGCTTGGGCTATGCCTTTGCAACAAAAGCCGGGGTTCTTAATCTGAGTTATGCAAATGGAAAATTTGACAACGAACCATTCTCATTTCAAAACTCTAAGGTCCATGTTAAAATCATAAGCACTTTTTAAATTGACGCAACCAAATATTTAATTTTCCATCTTACAAGAACAAATGCCATATTCTTTAACAAAGTCTTAACCTTTTTTTTAAAGTTTTATGTTAAAAACTTGGTTTAT
Organism: Flavobacteriaceae bacterium; assembly: GCA_030618945.1. GTDB lineage: Bacteria > Bacteroidota > Bacteroidia > Flavobacteriales > Flavobacteriaceae > Lutimonas. The sequence continues at coordinate 8,181 of JAUXCI010000073.1, read as the reverse complement.
TAACTTTTTATTAAGATTTTTGGCACAAATTAATTCAAATAAATTATATAATGAAAACAAAGTTAAGTGGAATTTTGACGCTTTTACTGGCGTTTGTAGTGCAAGTCACTTTTGCACAAGAAAGATCTATCACTGGTACAGTCTCGGATGAGTCCGGTGTATTGCCAGGTGTTAGTGTTTTGATTGAGGGTACCTCTACAGGTACTGAAACTGATTTTGATGGTAATTATTCTATCGATGCTAAAAGTGGAGATGTTCTTCGTTTTAGTTTTGTGGGGATGACTACTGTTACAAGATCCGTAGGTTCTGAAAACTCAATAAACGTAGTAATGGTCTCAGAAGAGAATACTCTAGATGAGGTTGTGGTTACAGCCTTGGGTATTTCGAGAGAGAAAAAATCATTAGGTTATGCTACACAACAAGTAGATGGGGATCAAATTAGTACAGTGAAAGATCCTAACTTTACAAATGCATTGCAAGGTAAAGTTGCTGGTTTGGCTGTTAAGTCAAGTGGTACGATGGGTGGTTCTACAAATGTTGTTATTCGTGGATACTCTTCTTTAACTGGAAACAACCAGGCTTTATTTGTGGTTGATGGTGTACCTATTAGTAACCAGATTGCAAATGGTGGTGGTCTTGATAATGGTTATGGTGGATATGACTACGGTAATAATGCTTCCGATATCAATCCAGATGATATTGAAAGTGTGAACATATTGAAAGGTGGTGCTGCAACTGCCTTATATGGATCACAAGCTGCTAATGGTGTTGTAGTAATTACAACTAAAAAAGGAAAAAGCAGAGGTTCTAAAGGAGGAATTGGAGTAACTATTAATTCTACAGTAACTTTCAATACAGTTAATGACGATACCTTACCAGAATGGCAAACAGAATACGGTGCTGGTTATGGTCAGTATTATGGTGATACTGGTTATTTCTTCGATATTGATTTTAATGGTGATGGAAATACTGAATTAGCAACTCCTTCAAGTGAGGATGCTTCTTTTGGTGGTAGATTTGACCCTAACCTTATGGTTGTTCAATGGTACAATTGGTATCCACAATATGGTGATTCTTATGGTGAAGCTACCCCATATGTTGCCGGGGAAAATAACCCTTCAACATTCTTTCAAACGGGTATGACCACTTTTAATACCATTACTTTAGACGGAGCTAACGAAAAAGGAAGTTTCAAATTAGGATATACCAATCTTAGTCAATCAGGGATAATGGAAAACTCTTCTGTTAATAGAGATAATGTTGATTTTGCTGCAACTTATAAGTTTACCGATAAATTTGCTGCTAGTGCCGATGTGCATTATTCAAGAAGCAGAGGTAAAGGTAGATTTGGTACAGGGTATGACGGAAGAAACGTTATGCAATCATTCAGACAATGGTATCAGGTGAATGTTGATATGCAGCAACAAAAAGATGCCTATTTTACTACTGGAGAAAATATTTCTTGGAATCCATCATATCCAGTAGATGATCTTAATCCTATTTACTTTGACAACCCATACTGGGATCGTTATGAAAATTATCAAAATGATGAAAGAAACCGTGTTAATGGTAATGTAACATTAACTTACGATGTAAATGACTGGTTTAGTATTTTAGGTAGAGCTTCAATGGATACTTATGGTACAATTCAAGAAGAAAGAGTTGCTATTGGAAGTAAGGACGTTCCATTATATTCAAGATATAACAATTCACAACTTCTAAACACTTATGACTTGATGTTGAACTTCAAGAAAGATTTTGGAGATAAATGGAATGTTAGAGGTGTACTTGGTTATAATGTTTATTCTAGAAATTACTCTTCTATATACGCTCAAACAAACGGAGGTTTGAATGTACCGCGTTTATATGCTTTAAGCAATACGAAAGATGCGATGACGGCTCCTAATGAATACGAATCAAAAGTACGAACTGATGGTTATTACGCAAATGCCTCTGTGGGTTACAATAATATTTTATTCCTTGATGCATCATATCGTTATGATATTTCTTCAACTTTACCTACTGACAATAATGGGTATGGATACTATGGTGTTTCAGGTAGTTTCTTGTTTTCTAGCTTAACTAATGCGAATTGGTTATCTTTAGGTAAATTAAGAGCTGGTTATGCGGTAACTGGAAATAGTGCTCCTCCTCTAAGTGTTTATAATACTTATGATTTAAACAGCCCAATGGGTGGTGAAGGAAATGCATCTTTACCTTCTACCAATAATAATCCTGAACTTAAGAATGAAACTTCTTATGAAACTGAAATTGGTTTAGAAATGTCTATGTTTAGAAGTAGACTTGGTTTTGACTTATCAGTTTATGACAAAATATCTGAAGATTTAATTACACCTGTATCTATCTCAAGTTCTACGGGATATACTGGTCAATGGTTAAATGCCGGTAAGGTTCAAAATCAAGGTATGGAAGTCACTCTTTGGGGTTCGCCTGTTAGAACAGATAATTTTGAATGGAGAATTGACATTAACTGGGCAAAAAACAATAGTGAAGTACTTGAGTTACCACAAGGTTTAACTAATTTGTTGTTAGCAAATACTCAAGCGGTTAGTATCAATGCAACGGTTGGTGAACCATATGGAACGATTCAAGGATCTGATTATGTTTATCATGAAAACGGTGGCAAAATTATTAATTCAGCTGGTCGTTATGCAAGAACTTCAAGCCAAACTAACGTGCTTGGAAACTTTCAAGCAGATTGGAAAGGTGGTATTAATAACAGGTTCACCTATAAAAATTTATCATTCAGTTTCTTAATTGATATGCAACAAGGTGGTCAGGTATTCTCATTAGATACTTGGTACGGTTATGGTACTGGTATTTATCAGGTAACAGCAGGAGATAACGAGCTGGGTAACCCAAAACGTGATCCTGTTACTGACGGAGCAGACAGTGGTGGTATTTTGTTAGAGGGTGTAAATGAAGATGGAACTCCAAATACAACCAGAACAAGAATGGACTATTACGCAAATGCTTTAGGTTGGACTAGAGCACCACATGCAGCACACGTTTATGACGCAGACTTTATTAAGTTACGTGAAATGTCGTTATCTTATAGTTTAGATAGTGATGTATTTAGAGGAACTATACAGGGTATGACTTTTACAGCTCTAGGTAGAAACCTTTGGATTATTGATAAATCAATGCCTCATAGTGACCCTGAAGCCGGTTTAACTGCTGGTAATGTACAAGGTCATCAATCAGGTGCTTATCCTACAACCAAAGATATTGGATTTAGTGTAAAAATAATGTTTTAAAAAAATGGAAAAAATGAAAAAATTAATATTAATTGCCCTTTTACTTGGAACCACCATTTCATGTGAAGACTTTGAAGGGTGGAATGTGGATACTAAGAATCCCGCCAAGGTGCCTCCCGCATTTTTAGTTACTGCGGCGCAACAAGACCTGTTTCAACAAATGGTAGGAATGAGTGTAAATAGTAATACTTTTGGTATGATGTCTCAATTTTGGGGTCAAACAACTTACCAGGATGAAGCTAATTATTTGTTTAGAGAGAGAGACGTAGGTAATGCTTTTTGGAGAAGACATTATCGTGACATGTTAAACGATTTACAGGAAGCAAAGAGATTGATTACTACAGAATCAATTGAAGCTGCTGATATCCAAAAAAATCAATTGGCAATGATTGAGATCATGTCAGTTTTCTCATGGCATATTATGGTTGACACTTATGGTGACATTCCTTATACTCAAGCTTTGCAGGGTAATGCTAACTTAGTACCAGTTTATGACAATGATGAAGACATTTATCTTGCTTTATTCAACAGATTAGATTCTGCAATAAATTCATTGGATACAAGTGTTGGAGCTGGAAATGTTGGAGATGGTGATTTAGTTTATCACGGTGACCCTGCTAGTTGGATGAAATTTGCTAATTCGTTGAAATTAAGAATGGCGGTGAGAATTGCTGACGTTAATAGTACTTTGGCTGCAACAATGGCTACAGAGGCTATGTCTGGTGTATTTGAATCTAATGCTGACAATGCAGCCTATCCATTTGAAAAGTCTCCACCAAATAACAATCCTAACTGGGCAACTTTGGTGCAATCAGGTCGTAAAGATTATGTTATGGCTGAACAATTTGTAGATATGATTGTTCCTTTAAATGACCCAAGAACAGCTGTTTTTATGCAGGATAATGTTCCTTATGTTGGAGCTCCATACGGAGTAAATTCTGCGTATGTAGACTTTAGTCATCTTGCTGAATTTTTGCATATAGCAGATACGGAAGGAATTGTTTTAGATTATCCTGAAGTATGTTTCTTATTGGCTGAGGCTGTAGAAAGAGGATTAATTGGTGGTAATGCTGAAATGTATTATAATGAAGGCATAACTGCATCAATTGAGTACTTTACACATGGTACCGGAGATGCTGCAGCTTATATCGCTCAAGCATCTGTTGCTTATGCTACTTCTGGTGGTTCCTGGCAAGAAGTAATTGGTAATCAAAAGTATTTGGCTTTATATGGTCGTGGTTTTGAAGCTTGGAGTACTTGGAGATTGTTAGATTATCCAAACACTTTTACGCGTCCACCAATATCAGAATTACCTGTACCAAGACGTTATTACTATCCAAATAATGAACCTCAGTTAAACGGGCCTAATTATGAGGCGGCATCTGCAGCTATGGGTGGAGATGAGTTACACTCAAGAGTTTTCTGGGATAATAATGATAACGGAAACTAAAATTTAATATATAATTTAGATTAGACACTTTTTATATGTTGATACCATCACGCCAATGGCGTGATGGTTTTTTTTTGTGCGGTACTTATTAACTGAAGGCCCTAAACATAAAAAATCATACCTTTGCTTTATGGAACAAGAAGTAACAAAAATATTTGGTTTAAGGGCTATTTTAGAAGCCATCAATTCAGGGCAGGAAATAGAAAAGGTGTATATCCAAAAGGAGATTCAAGGCACCTTGGCCAAAGCGCTTCAACACAGCATCAATGAAAACAAAATACCCTTTAGTTTTGTTCCTGTAGAAAAATTAAATATGCTGTCAAAGTCTCAAAACCACCAGGGGGCCGTGGCTAAAACTTCGGCAATAAGTTTTGTGGATCTTGACGAAGTGCTTACCAAAATTATGGAAACCAAAACATCACCGGTTTTCCTTCTATTGGATCAGATCACTGACGTTAGAAATCTTGGTGCCATATTGAGAACGGCAGAATGTACAGGGGTAGATGCGGTCATAGTTCCTACCCATGGCAATGCACCCATCAATGCAGACGCCATCAAAACCTCGGCTGGAGCTGCATTTAAATTATCCATATGCAAGGTTCACCACGTGCTTGACGCAGTGCATCAATTAAAAGCGCTTGACATTCAAATTGTTTCAGTTACCGAAAAGACAGATACTTTGATTTATGATATAGACTTTACCAAGGCTACTGCCATAGTTATAGGATCAGAAGAAAAAGGAATTTCAAACTCTGTACTAAAGAACTCTGACCATAGAGGTAAGCTCCCATTATTAGGCTCCATAGCGTCGTTGAATGTTTCAGTGGCTTGTGGTGCTGCCTTATATGAAATGGTGCGTCAAAAGGCTTGAAATCAATCTATATCATCATTTTTTGATGGAATCTCTTCACGATCTCGTCCTGGATTAAAATTTCCATCTTCATCAAAATGCTGATCAAAAGCATCGGGCTGATACGTATCTTTTTCCCAATCATATTCAAATTTTTGCGGTCCCTTAGCCTTATAAATAAAAGCTAAGATCAATCCTACAAGAAAACCGGAAAGATGCCCTTCCCATGAAATACCTTCTTTTACCGGTAAAACATACCAAACCATTCCTCCGTAAAGAAATATGATCATTAATGATACAGCCACAAGACGGTAATTCTTTCTGATGATTCCGCTAAAAAAAATAAAACTGAACAATAGATAAATAATTCCACTTGCACCTATATGATACGATTCACGTGCGATAAGCCATGTAAGTAATCCTGTGAACAGACTTCCATAAAGGAACACCTTAACTGCTGCATTTCTATAAAAATATAGCAGGCAAAAAAACAATACAAAAAGTGGTATGGAATTGTGGTATAAATGTTTGATGTCACCATGAATAAAGGGTGATAAAAAAATGCCTTTCAAGCCGGATAAGGTTCTAGGAAAAATACCAAAAGAATTGAAGTTCCAACCATTTTTTACTTCAAACCAATAAACGATCCACAGGCTTAAAACAAAATAAAGCGGAACGGCCAAAGTCCATGTTGAAAACTTAAAAAAACTTCTATCATTCATGTTTTATAAATACAAAGCTAATTTACATTATTCTCTTTTATTGAAGATTTTATATTTGATTTTCACCAAAAGATAAAAAACTTCATCCTTTCAAAATTTGCCTTTTTAGATTACTTTTACATGATGAATGAACCCTTAGCAGAAAGAATAAGACCAAAATCACTGGATGATTATCTCAGTCAGCTTCACCTTGTGGGAAAAAATGGTGCACTAACCGAGCATATTAAAAGGGGTTTTATTCCTTCGCTTATTTTATGGGGACCTCCGGGAACCGGTAAAACCACATTAGCTTATATCATTGCAGAAGAATCTAAACGCCCTTTTTATTCGCTTAGCGCCATCAATTCAGGCGTAAAGGACATTAGAGACATTATTGACAAAGCCAAAACCAGCGGAGGCTTGTTTACCCAAAAAAATCCAATTTTGTTTATCGATGAAATCCATCGCTTTAGCAAATCGCAACAAGATTCATTATTGGGTGCCGTTGAAAAAGGGTGGATCACGCTTATTGGTGCCACCACAGAAAATCCAAGTTTTGAAGTAATTCCGGCCCTTTTATCCCGGTGCCAGATCTATATCCTCAATGCTTTTGATAAAGCAGATCTTATTGCCTTGCTGCACCGTGCCATAGAAAAAGATGTTTTGATTTCCAAAAAACAGATCACGCTCAAAGAAACCGATGCCCTTTTGCAATTGTCAGGGGGAGACGCACGCAAATTATTAAACATTTTTGAATTGATTGTCAACTCTCAGGATGATCAAATGACTATTACCAATGACCTTGTACTAAGCAAGGTTCAGAAAAATGTGGTTAGATATGATAAAACGGGAGAGCAACATTACGATATTATCTCGGCTTTTATAAAATCGATCAGGGGCAGTGACCCAAACGCTGCTGTGTATTGGCTGGCCCGTATGATCGAAGGTGGTGAAGACGTAAAATTTATTGCCCGCAGAATGCTTATTCTAGCTTCAGAAGACATTGGCAATGCCAATCCAACCGCCTTGATTCTCGCGAATAATACTTTCCAGGCAGTTGCCATAATTGGCAACCCTGAAAGCAGGATTATCTTAAGTCAATGTGCCATCTATTTGGCGAATTCGGCTAAAAGTAACGCCTCGTATCAAGCTATAAATGAGGCTCAAAAAACTGTAAGAGAAACAGGCGATCTATCAATTCCACTACACCTTAGAAATGCACCGACCAAATTAATGAAAGATTTAAATTATGGCAAAGAATATAAATACGCCCATAATTATGATGACAATTTTGTCGATCAGGAATTCTTGCCCGATGAGATAAAGAATACCAAACTTTACGAACCTGGTAATAACCCAAGAGAAAATCAATTCAGGGACTTGTTAAGGCAACGATGGGAGTCAAAATACAACTATTGAAATGATCAATAGTTGTATAATTATTTTTCTTCGGTAAAGGTTATCACTTCAATTTTTCCATCTCGATGGATGTCAATTTTTAAATTACCCTTGTCATCAAAATAAGCTGTAGTTTGATCAAAATCTTGTTCCTTTTTCCAGGCTACCCGGAACACATTAGGTAAAGATGTCTTTTCAAAAGTACCTATGGTCTCCCCTTTTTTAAAATTCTCGTTTTTACTCTCAATCACATAGGCTACCAATACATTATTCTGCTCTATCAAAAAGAAAGACGTATTTTCATTCTTATACGATTTTGCTACGGCAAAACCTGTTTCATGCTCCTGGATGTCATCAGATTTTGCTTCTTTTGTAACTACTGGTACAGCTGCTACCGCAACCGGAACGGCGGTCTCTGTTTCTATCGCTTTTATGGGTTCTACAACTGGTTCTGCAACCTGCTCATCAGCACTTGCAACCGGCACTATGGCTGCCTTCGTTTTT
>JAUXCI010000074.1 GCA_030618945.1 Flavobacteriaceae bacterium | reverse complement strand
GTCTTCCTAAGACCGCTTGGCCTCCGACTTTGCAGTGGTCTGGAAATTCAGCAGTATGATGAAACTGATTTAGAGCTTTTATTTTCAGATCAATTTGACACCATTAAATGTGTTGAATCGGTTCATCATACCCCTTCAATGTCAACTCAGAATTATGTATTTTGCAGTTTTAAAAGGAATTCAAATAGTGAATCATATTAAGCGCGTAATAAACTATGAAATTTTAAAAATTAAAAAAATGAGAATAATATTGTTAATACTTGGGATCACACTTTTTTTGTCATGTGGTAAAAAAAAGAATGATTACGTTCCTATAGATGCGAGTAGTGATCAGCATGTGGTTGTTGTAAAAGAATTTTTACAAGCTAGTGGTTATACTTATGTACTTGTTGAAGAGGAATCAGAGGAATATTGGATGGCTGTATCAAAAATCGAAGTTAAAGCCGGAGATAAAATGTATTACGAGACTGCTATGGAGATGAAAGATTTTGAAAGCGAGGAATTGAACAAGGTTTTTGACAAAATTTTATTTGTAGATTTTGCTAGTAAGGAACCCATTAAGGCCAAACTCAAAAAGGAAGATGCAATTTCTCACACGAAATCAAATATGGAAAAACTCCTTGATAGTATTAAGATCAGCCCTATTGATGGAGGTTTAAGCATTGCCGAGCTTTATGAAAACGCTGATAAGTATAAAAACAAGGAGGTATTGGTCAGTGGTCAGGTCGTAAAAGTTAATATGGACATCATGGATCGAAATTGGGTGCACATTATGGATGGTACCAAAGCAGGAGATAAATCAGACCTTACTTTTACTACCAAGGAAGTTGTAAAAATAGGGGATACAGTGAATTTTAAAGGGACACTTGCACTTGATAGAGAATTTGGTGCCGGATATGTTTATCCTCTCATTGTGGAAGGCGCAGTTTTAAAATAATAACACATTTAGTTTTTATATATTTTTCTATTAATTCGTACATTTAAGGCAGTAATTGTTTGCCATGCCTTTCAAATGTATTGGTTTACTAAAGTTGAATGAACTCATGAGAAATACAAGCATCTTAATCTCCTTATTCTTATTATCTGTTATGAACACAGCAACTCTTTTTTCCCAGGAATATCCACTTGGGATATTTGAAAATCATTTAGATATTGGAGAAGTTGAAAATAAGGGCTCGGTTTCTTATAATGATGAATTTCAGGAATATTTGATAGAGGGATCGGGTGAAAACATGTGGTTTGCCAATGACCAATTTCATTATTTATGGAAAAGTATACAGGGAGATTTTATCCTGCGGGCCAAAGTAAAATTTGTTGGAGAAGGGCTTGATCCGCACAGAAAAATAGGATGGATGGTTCGCAACAGTTTTAATACTGATTCACCCCATGTCAATGCATCACTCCACGGAGACGGTCTGTTGTCTCTCCAGTTTCGCAGAACAAAAGGAGCGGAAACTGAGGAAGTGAATGCGGGAAATGAGATGGTTGACATCATTCAACTGGAAAGAAAAGGGAATACTTTTATTATGGGCGTCGCCAAAATGGGTGAACCCTTAAGAAAAGTTGAAATTGCCGATATTGATCTTAAAAATGAATTGTTTGTTGGATTATACGTTTGTTCTCATGACCCTAAAGTTACAGAGAAAGCCATCTTCAGGGACGTCAGAATTATCAAACCCTTTAATGAAGAAAACGATCGTTATGAGAATTATTTAGGTAGTAATATGGAAGTGCTGGATGTTGAAAGCGGACAACGAAAATTGTTGTTTTCTTCAAGCCATTCCATTCAGGCGCCTAATTGGACACTTGACGGGAAATCCCTTATTTATAATTCAAACGGGTATTTGTATGCCTATGGATTTAAAGACCAAAAAATTTCAATGATCAATACGGGATTTGCCATACGTAATAACAATGATCACGTCTTGTCATTTGACGGGAAACAATTGGCTATAAGCCATCATGATGATAATGACAATGGCGATTCGGCCATTTATGTTTTACCCGTTGAAGGCGATTCAATTCCAAAAAAAATTACTGCGAGCGGTTTAGGAGCCTCCTACCTTCACGGATGGTCCACTAATGCCAAAGAACTTTTATTTACAGGTAATAGAAATGGTCAATACGATGTTTATAGTGTGGCTATTGATAGCGGAACTGAAACCCAACTCACCAATACCCCAGGTTTAGATGACGGACCGGAATATTCCCCTGACGGGAAATATATTTATTTCAACTCCAATCGAACGGGTACCATGCAGATCTGGAGGATGAAACCAGATGGCAGCGAGCAAGAGCAGCTAACCTTTGACGAACTAAACGATTGGTTTCCTCATATTTCTCCAGATGGAAAATGGATGGTTTTTCTTTCCTTTGGAACTGATGTAGCATCTGGTGATCATCCTTTTTACAAGCATGTATACCTCAGAATGATGCCAGTTAATGGAGGAGAACCCAAGATCATATCTTATGTTTATGGTGGACAGGGTACGATAAATGTACCGAGCTGGTCGCCCGACAGCAAAAGAATTGCTTTTGTCAGTAATACCCAATATTAATTTATCCCAAATATCAAGCTTAGAACTCCATTTTTTATGAAAATTAAAATAGTAAACCTCTGGATCCTGTGTTTGTTGGCAAATAGTTTATCGGCTCAGACCGGTAAGGTTTTTGACAACCTGAGTATGAAAAGCAATATCCTTAAAAGCGAAAGGAAGTTTGCCATTTACCTGCCACCTGATTACGGTACTTCATCAAGAAGTTATCCGGTGCTTTATTTGCTTCATGGTAGTGGAGATGATCAGACGGGATGGGTACAGTTTGGAGAGGTGAGACACATTGCAGATAAAGCCATCAAAGAAGGTAAGGCAACTCCAATGATTATTGTAATGCCGGATGCCAATACGGAAGAAAGAGGGTATTTTAATAATATCAATGGAAATTGGAATTATGAAGATTTCTTTTTTAAGGAGTTGATGCCATATGTTGAAAAAACTTACCGCATTAAACAAGACAAGCGTTATAGAGCCATTTCGGGTCTTTCCATGGGAGGAGGGGGTTCCTTTATTTATGCCTTACATCATCCTGAAATGTTTTCTTCCGCAGCTCCCCTAAGCGCTTATGTAGGGCCTTTAACGGTTGAGAATCTTAAGAAAAATTTGAGTCAAAGAAATAACGAAAATTTTACTGATGAACGGGTAAACTCATATTTTGAACAGCATAGTGCGGTTTCGTTAGTCAATAATGGAGATCCTAAAAAAATTGCCAGTGTAAGATGGTACATTGATTGTGGGGATGATGATTTCCTTTATGAAGGAAACAGTCTGATCCATATAGCCATGAAGAAAAAAGAGATTCCTCATGAGTACAGGGTGCGCGATGGAAAACATACATGGACCTATTGGAGAGAATCACTTCCAGAAGTTTTAGAGTTTATTTCTCAGGCTTTTCATCAATATTAAATAAGGTATTCAGATGAACCCACTTAGCCTTATTTTTTTATAAATATAGAGCCATTTACAATGGATAATAATTTACGATTGATATGACTATAAAAAATTTATGCGGCCTACTTTTGATCTGTATTTTCAGCAGCGGTACATTTTTATCAGCCCAAAGCCAACTTTCGGCAATTGAAATCATCAAAAAGGCAGATGAAAAAGTGAGAGGGAAAACCAATCATACGGTTATGGAAATGGAAATTATCAGACCTACCTGGAAGAGAAGTATTTCTATGAAATCATGGGGTAGGGGTCTCGATTATTCAATGACCTATATTACGAATCCTGCCAAAGATAAGGGCCAGGTATTTATGAAAAGAAAAACAGAGATGTGGAACTGGATGCCCAGCATTGGCAGAATGATTAAAATTCCCGCTTCTATGATGTCACAAGGCTGGATGGGTTCAGATTATACAAATGATGATATTTTAAAGGAAAGCTCTATGGTTGTTGATTATGAGCATAAATTAGATAAAGAAGAAGACGTACAAGGATTCAGCTGCTATAAGATTGAAATGCTACCCAAAGAGGAGGCTGCCGTTATTTGGTCGAAGGTTTATAAATGGATTACTAAAGATGAATTTATTCAAATTAAATCTGAATATTATGATGAAGATGATGAGCTGGTAAAAAGTGATTTAGGCTATGATTTTAAAGAAATGGACGGCAGATTGATACCCACCCGAATTGAAATAGTGCCTGCTGATGAATCGGGTAAAAAAACCGTATTGTATATTAAGGAGGTTAAGTTTGACATAGATCTTCCCGAATCATATTTTTCTCAACAGAATATGAAACGCATAAGGTAAGTTTAAAAGACAGCATATGAATACCATTTTAAAGATAGCCTGGCGAAACATTTGGCGCAACAAAAGAAGGACTTTGATTACTGTGGCTTCTATTATGTTTGCCTTGTTCTTTGCAATTATAATGAGAGGTTTTGGCCGAGGTTCTTATGAGAAAATGAAAGAGAATGCTGTAAAGTCCTATTCGGGTTATATTCAAATACATAAAAATGGCTATTGGGATGACAAGACCATCAACAATATTTTTTCACTGGACGAAAATGTCATTCGCAAATTAGAATCGGATAAAAGGTTGAATGTTGTTATTCCCAGACTTGAATCATTTGCGCTGGCTTCCTCAGGAGAATCTACAAAAGGGGTTGCAGTTATAGGAATATCTCCTGAAAAGGAGGATCGGATGACAAAGATTAAATCTTATCTTAAAGAAGGTGAATTTATCACCTTAGATGATCAATCAGTTTTGATAGCATCTGGATTGGCTAAGTTTTTAAAGGTAAAAGTTAATGACACCTTGGTTTTATTTTCTTCTGGATACCATGGAGCTACTGCTGCCGCCTTATATCCTGTTAAGGGAATTTTAAAGCTTCCAACGCCAGAAATGAATAGAAGCACGATATACATGCCCCTTAAAGAGGCTCAGAATTTTTTCTCGACAGGAGATCAATTAACCGCGCTGGTTTTTGATTTAAATGACATCAATGATCTTGATGGTGTTGAGAATGTCATCACTTCAAGCATTGACTTAGATACATATGAAGTGATGGACTGGACATTTATGAATAAGGAACTTTTGCAAATGATTGAAACAGATAATGCAGGGGGAGTTATCATGATTGCAATACTATATCTTGTCATTGCCTTTGGAATTTTTGGAACAGTTCTGATGATGACAAATGAAAGAATAAGAGAGTTTTCTGTAATGATCTCGGTGGGTATGCAAAAGAGCAAATTGGCTCTGGTCATTATTGTTGAACTCATTTTTCTTACGTCGATTGCAGTTTTTGCAGGTATAGCGATTAGTTTGCCCGTGATGTTCTATTTCTATTACAATCCTATAGAATTTTCTGGTGATGCGGTTCAAGCAATGAAAGATTTCAATTTTGAGCCTGTGATGCCAATGAGCATGGATATTCAAATTTTTGTTTTTCAAGGAATAGCCATATCCATATTAATGCTGATAGCCATGTCATACCCTACCATAAAAATAATGACCTTACAAGTTGCCAAAGGATTAAGATCTTAAAATTATGATGTTAATAAAAATAGCCTGGAGGAATATTTGGAGAAGCAGAATGCGAAGTGCAGTTGTAATTTTTGCAATTGCATCTGGTTTGGTTGGGGGTTTGTTTTCTTCTGCTTGGATGAACGGAATGGCAGTTCAAAGAGTGCAAAGTACTTTTGCCTTGGAAACAGCTCATATTCAGTTTCATCACCCTGAATTTTCAGATAATTTTGACATCAAGAAAACCATTAAATCGACTAAAACTAAGTTAAAATAAATTGCTGAAACAGATGGCGTAAAGGCCGTGACCAGTAGGTATAAGACCTCGGCGATGGCGGCTACAGCCAATAAGAATATGGGCGTAACGCTAGTTGGCGTGAGAACGGAAGGCGAGAAAGAAGTTTTTGACTTATATAAAAAAATTGATTCATCTTCGGGTAGTTTTTTCGAGACAAATAAGAAAAATAGTATCGTAATCTCGAAGGCTTTGGCTAAAGAATTGAAGGTCAAACTGAAATCAAAAATTGTGTTGACCTTTCAGGACTTTAACGGTGAAATTACCGGTGCCGCTTTTAAGGTGATCGGAATTTTTAAAACAGATAACAGCACCTGGGACAAAATGCATGTATTTGTGCAAGCAGATGATCTTGCCACGGTACTCGAAATACCTGATGATGAATCTCATGAAATAGATATTCTGTTAGAAGATTATTCACAGGCTTCAATGATATCAGCACAAATGCAAAAAAAATATGGTGATATACTAAGTGAAGACTGGTCTGAGATACAGCCTTATATTAGCTTCCTCACTGAATATATGAACATTATGATGGGTGTGTTTATGGCGATTATACTAGGTGCCCTGGGATTTGGAATTGTAAATACCATGCTTATGGTAATTTTAGAAAGAACCAGAGAACTTGGTATGTTAATGGCCATTGGTATGACAAAAAGGAGGGTTTTTATGATGATCATGTTAGAGACTCTTTTTCTGACTCTTGTTGGTGCCTTAATGGGAGTAGTATTAAGTATGTTGCTAATACATTATTACGGAATTACAGGAATTGATATTTCTTCCATGGCCGAAGGAATGGAATCTGTTGGTTATAGTGCAATCACTTTTCCTGTACTCGAAACCTATAGGTATATTCAAATTACCATAATGGTTATTATCATCGGAATATTAGCATCTATTTATCCGGCTATTAAAGGTTTGAAGTTAGATCCGGCAGAAGCCATCAGAACAATTTAAAGGAAAATGATCATTTTAGAAATATTGCATTAATGACATATTATGAGCGTAATCAAAATAAAGAATCTCACCAAGACTTATAATGAAACGGAAGTTCCTGTTCATGCGGTCAATGGTATTAATTTAGAGTTTGAGCAAGGAGAGTTTGCGGCCATCGTTGGGCCTTCAGGATGTGGAAAAACAACCTTAATGAATATGATTGGAGGCTTGGAAAAACCAACATCAGGAAGTGTCATTGTTGATGGTAGTGATATGTCTGAGCTCTCTTCTAATGCCTTGATCGATTTTAGGTTAAAAAATATCGGGTTTGTGTTTCAGGCATATAATTTAATACCTGTACTAAAAGCAAGGGAAAATGTTGAATTTATCATGCAATTGCAAAATTGGAATAAGAAAGAAATGGAAGAACGCTCAACATCTCTTTTAAATTCTGTTGGATTGGGTGAGAAAGTAAACAGTAGACCAAATCAAATGTCAGGGGGCGAACAACAAAGAGTAGCTGTTGCCAGAGCGCTGGCTTCAAAGCCACAATTTATTTTAGCGGACGAACCTACTGCAAATCTCGATTCCCATGCCACGACTCAATTGTTAGATATCATGAAAAACTTAAACGAAGAAGAAAACATGACTTTTATTTTCGCTACTCATGATAAACGAGTAATGGATAAGGCGCTAAGAGTGATTACTATTGAAGACGGAAAAGTGATTTCAGATATATCCAAAAATAGTTGATCATGATCAAGTCTGAAAATTGACAAATTAAACAAATGTTCAAAGGCTCATTCTTTATATGGATTTTCATCCTATTGTCATCAATTACATATGGGCAAGAAAATTGGATGCTCAAAGGGTATATAAAAGGTCTGGTATCGGCACAAACAGTTGATGATGGTGAATGGTTAATGGAAGGCACAATTCATAATCGCTTGGATTTTAACTGGTACATTAGCGATCATTTTACATTTACAACAGGCTTAAGAAATAAGATAATTGCTGGAAATACAGTATCTCAAATACCTGATTATAGTGATTACATTGGGCAAGATAATGGTTACTTTGATTTAACATGGGTATGGGCTGACCAAAATGATTGGATCGGAATATCACAGTTTGACCGATTGATGATTGATTACACTTCAGGAAAGCTTCAGGTTACTGTGGGTAGGCAAAGAATCAATTGGGGACAAACTTTTGTTTGGAACCCTAACGATTTATTTAATACCTATTCCTATTTTGATTTTGATTACGAAGAAAAACCTGGTAGTGACGCTGTACGATTACAATATTATCTCAATGAGTCAAGTAAACTGGAACTGTCCACTTCTCTAAATTCAGAAAGCGAAGTGACTTCGGTTATGCTGTATAGATTCAATACAAAAGGTTATGACGTTCAATTTTTGGGAGGAGTATATACACAAACAGATTATGTTTTAGGTGGAGGTTTTTCGGGGAGTATAGCCGGGGGAGGATTTAGCGGGGAATTAACTTATTTCCATCCTATGGATAGTGATGATGAAGGAGGTACCACAACTGCTACGCTTCACTATGATTATACGTTTAAAAGTTCGCTAAATCTTCAATTTGAAACCCTGTATAACGGTTTTGGTGCGGAGGATTTTTCAAGCGGAATTGGCGATCTCTTTTTTCAAGACTTGAGTCCTAAGAATTTGTTCCCAACGAAACTTGCTCTTTTTGGCAGCGGAAGCTATCAAGTAAGCCCACTCTTTTGGGTGATGCTGGCCGGAATGTACGGACCAGAAGGAAATTTTTGGTATGTGGGCCCAACGCTTAGTTATTCTATTTCTGATACCATGGAACTGGCTGGTTTTGGTCAATATTTTAGTATGGATGAAGTAGAGGATGCGTCGGGCGTTACAATGATCAATGAAGGAACTGCGATCTATTTAAGGTTTAAATGGTCTTTTTAAGAATTCTATCAACGTAAAAACAGTATGTTTGTGCCTTTAAATATTTCACCTAACACAGTTGTTTAGAACATTTTTATATTATGAAATCGATTAAAAAAATATTTCTTTTTGCATTGGTACTTTTGATCGTACTTGTTGGGTACGTTTTGGTGAACACCTTTACAGTGAAGTCCAAACAGCTTAGTATTGCTCCCGTTGCCAAAATTGATATCAATAATAAATCAATAGATAATTTTATTAAAGCCATTAAGATTCGTACTGTTTCTCCAGAGAATATTAAAGATTTTGATTCCATTCAGTTTGACATGTTTAACATGTTTCTTAAAACTACTTATCCATTGACAGACTCCTTATTGGAGCATAAAATTTTTAACAATTATAGCCACCTTTTTCATTGGAAGGGTACTGACCCTCAATTAAAGCCCGTTATTTTAGTTGGACATTTGGATGTGGTGCCCGTAAACAAGTCGAATCTACCCTATTGGAAAGAAGACCCTTTTGGGGGTCAGATCAAGCAGGACACTATCTGGGGGCGGGGATGTATTGACGATAAAATAGGCGTTATTGGAATTATGGAAGCTTTGGAATTTCTGTTGGAGGAAGGCTTAAAACCAAAGCGCAGCTTGTATATCGCTATAGGTCATGATGAGGAAATCAGTGGGACAATGGGAGCCATGACAATAGCTGCCTATTTAAAGGATCAGGGTGTCAAAGCTGAATATGTAATGGATGAAGGAGGCACTATTGCAAGTGGAATGATACCTGGGATCGAAAAAGATGTGGCCCTAATTGGTACGGCTGAAAAAGGTTTTGTGTCTTTAGAACTTTCAATTGAAATAGAAGGAGGTCACGCTTCAATGCCTGCAAAGGAAACCTCAATTGATGCTTTAAGCAATGCCATAGCCAAATTAAAAAAGAATACTCCTCCAGCCACTTTATCGGCTCCAATAGAAGGTTTTATTGACCATATGGGTCCTGAAATGCCATTTATAAATAAGATGGCATTTGCGAACCGAGGTCTTTTTGAAAAAATGATCATTGGAAT
>JAUXCI010000174.1 GCA_030618945.1 Flavobacteriaceae bacterium | reverse complement strand
TGTTCTTATTACATCCTCTTGAGCTTGTAAATACAGCGTGTGTAACTGTTTTTGTTTAGCTTGTGCAGTAATTTTCTCCAGATAATTGGTTTCACCAGTTTCAAATCTTCTTTTTGCAGCATGAGCGAAAGTTAAATAAAAGCTATCAAGTTGCTTATACACAGCTTCTTTCTCTAATTCATATTGAAGCAGATGATATTTTGACACCACCCTCTGTTTCAATAATTTTTTATGGATCAGATATGAACTGGACTCCATATTCAAGTTGGCTTTATTCAATTTTTTCCCTGCGAAGTAAATTGTTGGAAATAGAAAATCCTGTTGTATACCAAATACATTCAGGGGTTCATTATTATAGGCCAAATTGTTTTCGTCATAGTCATAATACAAAGTGGTTCTATCAAAACTAAAGGCATTACCAACAAGGGCATCAGCTTCCTCAACCTTGAGTGATGAAGCCTTTAAACCGGCGTTATTCTTTAAAGCCATTTGGCAAAGTTCTTCTAGCTTTTGTTGTTCAAGACCTTGTGAGTGACCTGAATACACACCTAATCCAAGTATTAAAACAATGCTCAGTATTTTTTTTGATGAAGCTATAATTTTTACTTGTTTTGAAAATATGGAATACAATACAGGTAATACGAGCATGGTTAAAATAGTTGAGGACACAAGTCCTCCGATAACTACAGTTGCTAAAGGTCGCTGAACTTCAGCTCCTGCACCGGTTGATATCGCCATAGGTAAAAAACCTAATGCGGCCGCCAGAGCGGTTAATATCACAGGTCTTAATCGTTCTTTTGTTCCTTTGATAATAATTTCATCAATATTTGTCATACCCTCCTGTTTTAATTCTTTAAAATATTCTATCAATACAATACCGTTTAGTACCGCAATACCGAATAAAGCGATAAAACCAACCCCAGCCGAAATGCTAAAAGGTAATCCGCGCATCCAAAGTAAATACACCCCACCAACGGCAGCTAAAGGGATCGCTGAAAATATCATTAAGGCCTCCCTTGCCGAACCAAAGACAAAAAACAGCATCATAAAAATCATCATCAAGGCGATAGGAACTGCAACTTTTAACCTGGCCTTAGCTCTTTCGAGATTTTCAAATTGACCTCCATAAGATATAGAGTAACCCGGAGGGAGTTCAATATCTGAAGCTACCAATTGTTGTATATCCTCAACCACCGATTGAAGATCCCTGTTTCGAACATTAACAGCAACTACGATCCTTCTTTTAGTATTATCCCTAGAAATCTTTGCGGGGCCTTTGGTGAATTCAATTGTAGCCAGTTCCTGCAGAGGAACCTTTAAGCCACTTGGTGTATCAATAAAAAGGTTTTCCAGACTTGACATATCAACCCTGTGACTTGGGTCCAACCTAATTACCAGGTCAAACCGCCGTTCACCTTCAAAGATACTTCCCGCATAAGCTCCTGAAAACCCCAAGGATATCATTTCATTAACCTCCTTAATATTCAAACCATACCTTCCAATTTTATTTCGGTCATAACTAACTCTCATTTGTGGTAGGCCCTCAATTTTCTCAACCGTTATATCAGAAGCTCCTTCTACCCCAGAAACAAGATCCTTTATCTGATTTCCTTTTTTTGTAAGCACTCCCAAGTCCTCACCAAATATCTTGACGGCAATGTCTGATTTAACCCCGGTGATCAATTCGTTAAATCTCATCTCTATGGGCTGGGTAAATTCTAATTCCATACCTGGAATAACCGATAGTGCTTCCTTAAATTTATCTGCTAACTCATCCTTCGTTTTAGCCGATACCCATTCTTTAATGGGTTTTAATTTTATAATGACATCACTTTCTTCCATTGACATGGGGTCTGTGGGAATTTCTGCCGCACCAATTCTACTCACAACCTGTTCAACCTCGGGAAATTCTTCTAAAAGAATTTTTTCAATTTTAGTAGTAATTTCAATGGTTTTATTCAAAGAGGTTCCTGTCATTAAAACGGGCTGAATAACAAAGTCACCTTCATCAAGTGTTGGGACGAATTCACCTCCCATTGTATTGAATAATATAACAGCCGTGATCAGTAAAAATACAGCCCCTCCCAGTAAAGCCCTTTTAAATTTTAAAGCAGCAACAATAAAAGGTTCATACGAATCTTGAAAAAACTTCATCAATCTTTCAGAAATACCCTTGGAGGACGATTTAACCGGTTTTATAAAAATAGAGGACATAACAGGTATATAAGTCAATCCAAAGATCATAGCTCCAATAAGGGCAAAGCTAAAAGTTAGGGCCATGGGCCTAAACATTTTACCTTCTACTCCACTCAATGATAAAATTGGGATAAAAACAATAAGAATAATTAGCTGTCCAAAAACAGCCGAATTCATCATTTTAGAACTGCTATTTAAGGTTATTTCGTTAATTCGAGTTTTTTGCTCAATAGGCGACAGTTTCAATATTTCGCTCCTATTAGCGGAAAGTCGAAAAGCAATGAATTCTACGATGATGACTGATCCATCGATGATGATACCAAAATCTATGGCACCCATACTCATCAAATTCGCATCTACATGAAAAATATTCATTAATGATATAGCAAAAAGAAGGGTCAATGGGATCATGGAGGCCACAACCAAACCGGATCTTAGGTTGCCCAAAAACAACACCACAACAAAAATAACAATCAAACATCCCAAAATCAAATTTTCAGCTACGGTAAAGGTGGTTTTATCAATCAATTCACTCCTTTCCAGAAAGCCATTGATATATACTCCTTCGGGTAATGTTTTAGCAATTTCTTCCACTCTGGCCTTGACGTCTTCAATAACCTGCTTTGAATTCCCATCCTTTAACATCATTACCTGACCCAGGACTTTTTCACCTTCTCCATTTCCAGTGATGGCTCCAAATCGGGTGGCACTACCAAAACCAACCTGAGCAACATCCTTTATTCGAATCGATAAACCATCAACGTTCTTAACTGCTATATTCTCAATATCTTTAAGATCTTTAACCAGTCCTTCTCCACGAATGAAATACGCTTTATTGAGCTTTTCAATATAGCCCCCACCGGCAACACTGTTATTGTTTTTTAAAGCAACATAAACTTCACGAGCTGTTATATTCATTGCCTTTAACTTTTCAGTATTGATGGCAACCTCATATTGCTTTAAAAAGCCACCCCAAGTATTTACTTCAACGACACCTGGAATTCCAGAAAGCTGTCTTTTTACTATCCAGTCTTGAATAGATCGCAATTCTGTTACCGAATAGCGCTCCTCAAAACCAGGTTTTACGTCAAGGATATATTGATAAATTTCACCCAAACCAGTAGTGATAGGCCCCATAACAGGCTTGCCAAATCCTTCTGGTATTTTCTCGCTTGCGGATTCAATCTTTTCTGAAATCAATTGTCGGGGTAAATAGGTTCCCATATTGTCCTCAAAAACGATGGTCACAACTGATAGACCAAATTTTGAGATGGATCGAATCTCTTCTACTCCAGGTAAATTGGCCATTTCCAATTCAATAGGATAAGTGATAAATTGTTCGATATCCTCTGTTGAAAGGTTTCTAGAGGTTGTGATTACCTGTACCTGGTTGTTTGTAACATCTGGAACAGCTCCAATATGAATTTTATTCAAAGAGTAAATTCCAAATCCAATGACCAGAAAAGTAAATATGAAGATAGTTAACTTATTTCTGAGACTGAAATTTATGATTTTCGTTAGCATAATTTGTTTTTTTAAAATCAATTTTTCTAAGTGATCGAACCCGAGTATTAGGCAAATTGATTAATAAATCATGTTGCAAAACAATGGAGTTTATATCTGGAGCAGAACCAGACCAAAAACGAAACAAATTATACAGACTGTGGGGGTTGGAAAATATCTGAGTTTTCCATAAAAGAATAGGCCGATTGAAAAAAGAAAGTATCCAATTCAGAATCCGAATAATCCAGGTCCTTTAATTGATAGCGATTCATATCAAACACGTATAAAACTACGCTGTCAAAAGATGTGTTATGATGAAAAGGTAATTGTTGATGATCTCCTTTTTCCTCCTTTTTTTCATGATTCAATTTCTGATAACCATAATGCTTAGCCACAAAAGCAAAAACGTTATCTCCATAAGTCGATTTGTGAAACTCAATATGTTCCATAAGATTCTTTAGTTTGAAAACATCCAGCAGGTGGATATTAAAACTCTGAATCAATATAATACTCGCGATAAAGAAGGAAATTATTTTTATCATATGCTAATGCGAAATTAACGAATTAAATTAATTTCATCAATTTCAAATCCTAAGATTTTATTAAAAATGCATATCACTTCAATGAGCTCTTTAATTATTACCTAAAAAGCATGCTTATTTGAACTCTCAACTGTCTTTTATAATCCTCTCCCAACCATTTCAAATAGTTTTTGGAGCTTTTCAGAATACAATAAGAGTATTGTTTTATTCTAAACTCAATTTCATCATTCAATTCTCTCGATAGAATATGTGCGTCAAATACGTCTTCACTGTTTTCAGCACAAATTTTCGCATGCTGTGTGATAGATCTTTCCAGTACCGCTTTTGACTTTAAGCCATTATCCAATGCATCATGATACTCTTTCATTACGTCAAACTTAAAGTCAGTTGATTTGCTAAACATCACTTTTATGTTGTCGGGCATTTCATACTTGAAGTTACGCTCTATCTCATCATCACTAATCAGGTTCTCCAAAAAATAAGACGGATTCTTAAAGATGAATTGCCAATCCACTTCTTCTGTCCATAATCCAAATCTGGAAACATTATTACCTAAATCCAATACAGAAAACTCACTTTTGTCATCAATTATTCTTGAGCCTCTTCCAATCATCTGAAAATAAAGTGCCATAGATTTTGTTGCGCGATTGATGATAATCGATTCTATGGTAGGCTCATCAAAGCCCGTAGTCAATATTCCTACAGAGCTAAGAATAGCATCCGGAGTTTCTTTAAACCACTTTAAAACATTAATTCTTTCTTCTTTTGTGTTGGTATTGTCGATATAATTTATCTTATATCCTGCTCTTTTAAAGATCTCATAAACGTGTCTGGAAGTATGAATTCCATTATTGAAAATTAACGTTTTTTTACCCAGCGAAGTATTTTCATAAGCGGAGACCAATTTGGACTGCATGTCGCTTTTGGTATAAAGTTCTTCTGATGATTTAACGGTATAATCGCCGTTAGCTCCAATTTTTAGCGTACTGAGATTTACGTCAAAACTAAAGGTATTCGCCTGGGCCAGAAAACCTTTTTCAATAAGCGTAGAGATTTTCTCTCCAACAATAAGATCCTTATATATCTCATGCATAGGTAAAAGAATATTAGAACTCAAAGGTGTGGCAGTTACACCCAGAATAAAACATCTTTCAAAATGTGAAAATAATTTTCTAAATGAGTTGTAATGTGCTTCATCCACAATAACCAAACCGATGTCGTCAAGGTCAGCCTTTTCCTCCTTGATCCTGTTGTTTAGTGTTTCTACCATTGCAACAAAACAAGAATATTTACCCTCATTGGTAACCTCCTTTACGCTACTGTCAATCACTTTATTATGCACCCCAAATTCAGTAAGCATATTTGAAGTTTG
>JAUXCI010000013.1 GCA_030618945.1 Flavobacteriaceae bacterium | reverse complement strand
CTGTCAAAAAATGATAAAGTGGTCTACGCGGTAATCAATGGTTTCGTCTATTCTTTATCTGATAACAAAAATAATGTAAAGAATGGCCTGGTAAAATAATTTTCAATATGAGGCAGTTATCCATTTTAGTGATTATTATTTGCTTGATACCATCTTCCCTTATCTCCCAAAATTACATGGGTAAGGTTATCAGTGCAGAAAGTGGCCTTGAAATTGCCCAGGTGCAAATTCTTGATAGCCTCGAAATCCAAATTGCTAAAACAACTGGAAATGGCTTGTTTAGTTTGGAAGCAACAGGAACTTATTTTTTTATCAAAGAAGGTTATATTTCAAAAACTATTAGCCTCAAGGGTAATAAGTTTCTGGTCATTGAAATGAGCGAAAAACCCTTGCAATTAAATGAAGTTCTCATCAAAACAAATAACTTTCAAAGTGAATTAAAGAAAATTTCTGCATCAATTTCACTCATCTCGGAAAAGGACATTCAAAGTAATGATCTTGTAAACCTTGCTCCTGTGTTAAATATGAACCCTGGGGTATATATGCATAATGGAACCCTTACCACCAACAGAATAACGATCAGGGGAATTGGGTCAAGAACACCTTTTGGTACCAGTAAAATAAGGGCTTACTATCAGGACATTCCCTTAACCAACGGTTCCGGAGAAACGACTATTGAGGATATAGAAATGACAGGAATTTCCAGAATGGAGATCTTAAAAGGTCCTTCTTCCAGTTTATATGGAGCTGCCCTTGGCGGAACCATACAAATGATTCCAAACAAGGGCTTGTTTGACACCTATGCTTTGCAATCCAACTTCACCTTTGGGTCTTTTGGCTTACAGAAATTTTTGATCAATGCGAATCTTGGCTATAAAACGAATTCGGCCAATTTAACTTATTCCAATACCTACAAAAAAGGTTATAGAAAAAACAATGAACTCAACAGGCAAACTTTTTCTTTAGCTTCAAATCATTATTTGAATGAGTTCAATAATCTTGTTGTCATCGCAAATTTTATCGATCTTAAAGCCTATATACCAAGCTCCTTGAATGAAGATGATTATATCAATAATCCAGAGGCAGCTGCCTTTACCTGGGCAAGATCCAAAGGATATGAAGACTATACTAAATTGTTGCTAGGCCTTTCATGGCAACATGATTTTAAACATGGTCAAAAACTGATCAGTAGCGTTTTTGGTAATTATCTGAATGCCTACGAGGCAAGACCTTTCAATATTTTGGATCAAAATACCAATGGCTACGGACTCCGTACCAGGTTCGTTCAGAGCAATACTGTTTTTAAAAATGAACTGCAATGGACCATAGGCCTTGAGTTCTTTAAGGATGTAAACAGCTTCAAAACATTTGAAAATTTATATCGGGATTATCCACCGGAAACCGGAAGTGTACAGGGTGAAATTTTGAGTGACTTTACAGAAAAAAGATCTTATTCAAATTTCTTTGCAGAAGCTAAATACCATCTTTCAGACAAAATTATTATCGGTTTTGGATTAAATTTTAACAAAACCTCCTACCAGTTAAATGATAAGATTAATGGCGATGTAAATAACTTTTCAGGAGAGTACAATTTTGAACCTATTGTATCTCCAAAAATTGGCCTTACTTATCAGTTGTATAAAAAAGGAATGCTTTTCGGGATAATTAGTCACGGTTTTTCCACACCTACCTTAGAAGAAACCTTATTACCTAGCGGACTCATCAATACTGATATCCAACCTGAAACGGGTTGGAATTATGAAGTTGGCAGCCGGGGAAGTTTTATAAAATCCATTTTCAATTATGAAATCTCATTGTATTATATGGATATAAATGATTTATTGGTTGCAAGGCGAACTGGTGACGACGAATATATAGGTGTAAACGCAGGAAAAACGATCCATAAAGGGCTTGAAATTTCACTTAATTATTTCATTTTAAATACGTCTACAATTCAGTTGTCTCACACAAACGCATTTAGTTTTAACGACTATACCTTTGAAGAATTTGAAGATTTGGATGAGAATTATTCCGGCAATGACCTTACTGGCGTACCCGATAAAACTTTTAATTCTCAACTATTTATAAACGCTAATTTAGGCTTGTATGGATATGTTAATTATCAATATGTTGGAAGCATACCAATT
This sequence comes from Flavobacteriaceae bacterium, assembly GCA_030618945.1. Lineage (GTDB taxonomy): Bacteria > Bacteroidota > Bacteroidia > Flavobacteriales > Flavobacteriaceae > Lutimonas. The sequence continues at coordinate 17,194 of JAUXCI010000013.1, read as the reverse complement.
AGAGATGACAATTCAGTTTACGCCGACAGTTATCAGCTGGTCAATACTAAAATTGGTTATAAAAAAATAGTTGGCACTCATTTTCAAATTGATGCGTACCTGGGTTTGAATAACGTTTTTGATGAAAAATACGCATCGATGTTACAAATCAATGCCGGGAGTTTTGGAAACAATGCACCGAGGTATTATTACCCGGGAGAACCTACCAACTATTACGCCGGATTAAACCTAAAATACACTTTTTAAAAATCGTATCTTTAAACCTGTTCAGGTTATAACCTATTAAATCATTTATTATGAAAAAACTAAGTATGCTTTTTATTCTCCTCGCGGTTTTTATGGTTAGATGTCAGAAGAGTAATGAATTTACTGATGAAAACAATTACAGTTACAAGGCCGAAACTGTTGTTGACAATCTTGAAATAGCATGGGGAATGGTATTTCTTCCTGACGGATCCATGCTTCTCAGCGAACAAGAAGGCATATTGATCCACTTTAAAGATGGTCAAAAATCGGAAATTAAAAATGTTCCTGAGGTTGTCTATAAAAACCAGGGAGGGCTTTTGGATATAGAGCTTCATCCAAACTATTCAACGAATGGTTGGATCTATTTTTCATATTCGGGGAATATCGAAAAGGATGACAAAGGAGCCAATACTACCATTATGAGAGCCAAATTAGATCAGGGTCAATTAGTGGAACAGGAAATTATTTATAAAGCAACTCCAAACACAAAAAAGACCCAGCACTTTGGGTCAAGACTTGAATTTGATAAAAATGGTTTTCTCTTCTTTTCTATTGGTGATCGAGGAAACAGAGATGAAAACCCACAAGATATTACCCGCGATGGAGGAAAAATCTATAGACTCAATGATGATGGGAGCGTTCCTCAAGACAATCCATTCGTACAATCAGATGGGGCAAAAACAGCAATTTATTCATACGGCCACAGGAATCCTCAAGGCATGGCCCTTCATCCGCAAAGTGGAAAAATATGGGTTCATGAACACGGTCCTCAAGGAGGTGACGAGATCAATATTATTGTCCCTGGAAAGAACTACGGCTGGCCCAAAATAACTTATGGAATTAATTATAATGGTACTTCTATAACCGACGACACTTCACTTCCAGGCATGGAACAACCTATTCATTATTGGGTCCCATCAATCGCACCAAGTGGAATGGCCTTTATTACCAGTGATAATTACCCTGGCTGGAAGAATAAACTACTCGTAGGCTCGCTTAAGTTTCAATATTTGAATCTGGTCACGATCGAAAATGGAAAAGTTATCAAAGAAGAAAAACTTCTCGAAGGAATGGGTCGTGTACGAACCGTAAAAATTGGACCTGACGGATTTATCTATGCCTCCATTGAACAATTGGGTATCGTAAAGCTAGTTCCTGATCAATCCTGAATGAATAATTTTCGGCTTCTTGAAAAAATTAAAAATTAGGGGGCAAAACTTTAGGCTTCTGTTTATTTTGATTCATTTTTTTACCAAAAAACGGAATGCAAAATCTTATATGTTCCGTATCTTTGCATTTGTATTTTTCAATACTATAAAGCAATGGAAAAAAAAGTCATGTTGATCATTTTAGACGGATGGGGAGAGACCCAAAATCCTAATGTATCAGCCATCTATAAAGCTAAAACCCCTTATTTTGATTCCTTAATCAATAATTATCCGAATGCCAGTTTGAGAACCGACGGCCTGCACGTAGGCTTACCTGAGGGTCAAATGGGTAATTCTGAAGTAGGTCATATGAATCTTGGAGCGGGAAGAATCGTTTATCAGGATTTTGTAAAAATAAATAATGCTGTCGCTGATGGTTCTATCGCAGAAGAAAAAGTGATGAAGGACGCCTTTACCTATGCTAAAAAGGAAAATAAAAAAGTCCACTTCCTTGGTCTCTTGTCTGATGGTGGTGTTCATTCACACGTAGACCATCTTAAGGGACTGCTCGATGCAGCAGACAATTTTGGTTTGGAAGATGTTTTCGTTCATGCCTTTACTGATGGAAGGGACGTTGATCCTAAATCTGGTCTTGGGTTTGTTAAAGATCTTGAAGACCATATGACCCAATCGACTGGAAAATTGGCAAGCATTTGTGGTAGATATTATGCCATGGATAGGGATGAAAGATGGGAGAGAGTTAAATTATCATATGATGTGATGGTAAACGGGATAGGTGAAAAATCGTCTAATGCTGTGGAAAGTGTACAAAACAGTTATGATCAAGGCGTAACGGATGAATTCATCCTACCGATTGTAATGGTTGATAAAGACAAAAAACCAGTAGCAAAAATTGAAGATGATGATGTTATTATTTTCTTTAATTTCAGAACAGATAGAGGAAGGCAATTAACAAGGGCCCTTAGCCAGGAAAATTTCCCCGAATTTAATATGCATACGATTCCCCTTTATTATGTGACCATGACCAATTATAGCGATGCCTTCAAAAAGGTTGAAGTCGTTTATCCTAAGGATAACTTATCAGAAACCCTTGGTGAAGTATTGGAAAAAAATCACAAGAAACAAATCAGAATAGCTGAAACCGAAAAATACCCTCATGTTACGTTTTTCTTCTCAGGAGGAAGGGAAACCGAATTCGAAGGTGAAAAGAGATTGCTTTGCCCGTCACCAAAAGTTGCAACCTATGACTTAAAACCTGAGATGAGTGCCGCTGACATTAGAGATGCAATCGTTCCGGAGTTGAAAAAACGAGAGGCTGATTTTATCTGTTTGAATTTTGCGAATACTGATATGGTAGGGCATACAGGTGTTATGGAAGCCGCTGTAAAAGCTGCTGAAGCCGTAGATGCTTGCCTGGAAAAAGTTGTTACAACGGCACTGGAAAATAATTATTCAAGTATCATAATTGCTGATCACGGAAATAGTGAAGTTATGATCAATGAAGACGGTTCTCCAAATACGGCTCATACAACCAATCCGGTACCTTTGATTCTGGCAGAAAAGAATAAAGAAAACGGTATAAAAGATGGCGTTCTAGGAGACATTGCTCCTACTGTACTTGACCTTTTAAATCTTAGTCAACCAAAGGCAATGACCCGTAATACATTATTAAAATAGCCTAAGATTAGCCGATATAGATGAATTTGGCACAATAAAAATCGTTTACCTCGTTTTAGTTAATACTTAAGATTTTTAATATTAGCTTAACGATACATTTATTGTTAGCTTTGATAAAATAAGAAAATGAAAATGTTGCCTAAAAACTCCTTGCTCATTGCCGTTGATTTTGACGGTACAATTGTGGAAGATGCTTATCCAAAAGTTGGTCCTGCCAAAATTTTTGCTTTTGACACTTTGCTGGAGTTACAGAACAAAGGACATCGATTGATCCTATGGACCTATCGTTATGGAGAAAGGTTACAAGATGCTGTCGATTTTTGTACAAAGAACGGTCTTGAGTTTTATGCTGTAAACAAAAGCTATCCCGAAGAAAAATTTGACGGATCAATTAGCAGAAAAGTCAATGCTGATGTATTTATAGACGACAGAAATGTTGGGGGTCTTCTAGGTTGGGGCGAAATTTATCAGCAATTATTAAAAACTGAAAAACCCAAAGAACACAAAAGTATTAAAGGGCTGTTTGGTTTCTTTAAAAGTTAAGTCATTTTCTTTTCCATCATCATTTCGTTGTTTTCTTATAAAAAAGAATATATGAACTGAGAACCAAAATAATATGGTTTTCCTTTATTCTTTTTGCATTTTAAAATATCTTTGCAACCACATTTTTAGCTTTTTAGGCTTTTGCTTTCCTGGTTAAAATGATGTTTTACATTGTGGCTTGTGATAAATTGTTTTGGCAATTATCTGAAAGTCTATATTTATCTTCAATTCAAAATAAATAATTTATGAGATCAAAAGAAGCCTATTCAATATTTGAACAAAGTATTGCAGACTACCACAAAAATGATTTTATCGATGCCCCGTCTTTAAACCCTTATGACAAATCCGACGTCAAACACGTATTTTACGAGAAAAATTGGGTGGATACGGTACAATGGCACTTAGAGGATATAATACGTGATGTTGATATTGACGCAAATGAAGCCTTAAAAATAAAACGACGCATTGATCTTTCCAATCAAGTAAGGACTGACATGGTTGAAAACATTGACGGTTTTTTTCTCAATTTCTTTCGGAAGGTTGAAATAAGTCCTGATGCAAAAATCAATACTGAAAGTCCTGCTTGGGCCTATGACAGATTATCCATCTTGGCCTTAAAGATCTATCATATGAAGGAAGAGGCTAATAGGTCAGATGCTTCAGAAGATCATAAAAAAGCCTGTCATAAAAAATTGATGGTACTTGAAGAGCAGCGAACGGATTTGACCATCGCACTGGATGATTTACTAAATGATATTGAAAAGGGTGATAAATATATGAAGGTCTATAAGCAGATGAAAATGTACAATGATGAAAGCTTAAATCCTGTCTTACGTGCCCGTAAACAATAGGGTCACCCCGAAACATATTTTAGTCATGCGCCTTTCAGCGATCGGTGACGTGGCAATGATAGTACCTCTTGTTTTAGGATTGAGACAGCAATACCCTTCTTTGAAGATTACAGTGCTGTCAAGGCCTTTCCTCGCCCCCTTGTTCAAGGGCATTCCTGAAATCCAGTTCTATCCCATTGATTTGGATAAAAAGCATAAAGGAATAAACGGGCTGTACAATTTATATAAAGAATTATCCCTATTCAACATAGATGCCTTTGCTGATTTACACAATGTATTGCGTTCAAAAGTACTTGGTTTCTATTTCAAGTTAAACGGAACTCCTGTAGTAAGCCTGAAAAAAGGAAGGGCAGAAAGAAAGAAACTCGTTATTCTAAAGCCAAAAACAATTTCTCCCATTAAACCTGTGATCGAGAGAAATGCCGATGTTTTAGAAAAACTGAATTTACCCATTTCCCTGTCAAAGATAAATCTATTAGCACGTCAGGAACTTTCCCCTAAAATCAAACAACTTACTGGGGAGAAAAAATGTACATGGGTAGGAATTGCTCCCTTTGCTGCCTATAAAACCAAAATGTACCCCATTGCTTTAATGGAAAAAGTTATTGAATTACTGCTTGAGGAGAATGTTTCCATTTTTCTTTTTGGAGGTGGTAACAAGGAGGTCCAAACTTTGGAAGAATTAGCCTTTGAAAGAGACAAATGTGTCAATATTGCTGGTAAACTCAACTTTGCACAGGAGTTAAACGTTATTAGCAATCTGAATATCATGCTCAGCATGGATTCAGGGAATGGACATCTTGCTGCTCTATATGGTGTTCCTGTTGTTACCCTCTGGGGTAATACGCATCCCTATGCCGGTTTTAAACCATTTAGACAAGCCGAAGAAAACAGTCTAATTCCTGACTTATCAAAATACCCACTTATTCCAACTTCCATTTACGGAAAAAAAATAGTAAGTGGTTACGAAAACTGTATGTCTGGTATTCCTCCTGAGGAGGTTGTGGCTAAACTCATGAAGCTGACTGATAAATAGACCTTTCCCTCAAGTTTTAGCATCATCATTAATTGACTTTCCAATTCCTTTTATTTTAATCTTTTTAGTTTTTAGAGTATCTTTGTCAGGTTAATCGAGTAACATGATAAAAATTAAATCCCGTGAGGAGATTGAGTTAATGCGTGAAAGTGCCTTAATCGTTTCCAAAACCTTAGGTGAAATTGCCAAGGCTGTAAAACCAGGTGTTACAACCTTACAATTGGATAAAATTGCCGAAGAATTCATAAGAGATCATGGTGCAATTCCAGGATTTTTAGGATTATATGATTTCCCGAATACACTTTGCATGAGTCCTAATGAACAAGTAGTTCACGGTATTCCCAACAAGGAACCATTACTGGAGGGCGATATCATTTCTGTAGACTGTGGTGCCTTAAAAAATGGGTTTTATGGTGATCACGCCTATACTTTTGCTGTAGGAGAAATTGACGAAGAGCTTAAAAAGCTTTTGGATATTACTAAGGCAAGTCTATATTTAGGGATTCGAGAATTTAAAATTGGCAATAGAGTTGGGGACGTTGGCTTTGCGATTCAAAATTATACTGAAAAAAATGGCTATGGCGTAGTTCGGGAACTTGTGGGTCATGGTTTAGGTAAAGAAATGCATGAAGATCCTGAAATGCCAAACTACGGGAAACGAGGCAGGGGTAAAAAATTTATTGAAGGCATGGTGGTTGCCATTGAACCCATGATCAATTTAGGAACCCATAGAATTAAACAGTTTAGTGATGGGTGGACCATCAAAACCGCCGATAACAAAGCAAGCGCACACTTTGAGCATGATGTTGCCATTGTGAATGGGAAGCCTGAATTACTATCTACTTTTGCCTATGTAAACGATGCCTTGGGAATCATAACAAACGAAGAATCAGAGTTTAGAGCCTCATAAGAGTTTAATTTATGAAGATCTTCAAATTTGTTCTAAATACCATTCCAAGACCTTATTTAATCAAAATGAGTTATTTGGCAAGACCGGTCTTGTCAGTATTACTCAAAGGTGATACTTATATTGATCCCATTGACGGTAAAGGGTTTAAGCGATTTTTACCTTACGGATATGGGAAACAAAGGCCTAATGTGCTATCTCCTAGCACCTTGTCATTAGAGCGTCATCGATTACTTTGGCTTTACCTTAAAAAGGAAACAACATTTTTCGAGAAAGAATTAAAGGTTTTACACATGGCTCCCGAGCAGTGCTTTTTGTCCATTTTTAAAAAAATGAAGAATTTAGACTATACCACTGCCGATCTTTATTCTCCCATAGTCGATGTAAAAGCTGACATCCTTAACCTCCCATTTGAAGACAAGCTCTTTGACTTTGTACTTTGTAATCATGTATTAGAACATATTGAAGATGATGCCAAGGCCATGAGTGAACTTTTTAGAGTTCTTAAGCCAGGTGGAATAGGAATTTTTCAAATTCCCCAGGACCTTAGTTTGGAGCAAACCTATGAAAATTCAAGTATTACGAGCCCGGAGGAAAGAGCTGCGCATTTTGGTCAGTATGATCATGTAAGAATCTATGGTAAAGACTATTTTGATCGGTTAAGGAAGGTTGGATTCAAAGTCAATGAAATCGATTATTCAGCCAAATTATCACCTGATTTGGTTGAAAAATACTGTTTGGCGAAAGGTGAAATCTTACCGGTTTGTACGAAATAAAACTAGTAACAACGCTGATTATATCATCATTTTTATTCAAATCTCTTTTAAGTCAGAAACTTTCATCCAACCCATTTTACCATCGGCTATCTTAATCTTTTTCCAGTTATCCAAAGATTCCAAAATCAGAACTTTGGTGCCTTCATGGAGTTCAAAATAAACTTCACTTGAGTTTGTTGGAGCACTTTTGACTTGGGTCTGTCCTGAAAAAATGATGGCTTCGATGTTATTCTCCACATAATGTTTATTCTTAAATGAAAAAAACAAGCTAACCGTCACAAAGATTACAGTGAGTATACTGGTTATAAAATAAATCCTTTTTTTACCAGTGCTATAAGAGAAATGATACAGAAGAAATAATAGGGCAAACAAAAAAGCAAGACTAACAGCGATCTTTGCCCAGGTTTCATAAGTAAACCTAAGAATGACATTGTCATTAAATTTTTGACCTATACTTTTTGGTAATGGTTCTATATTATCCAATACCATCGTATTGGCTAATTCCAAATTAAATGTGAAATCTTTATTCCCAGGACTCAAACTCAACGCCTTTTCATAATAATATATTGAGGGAGCAACCTGGTTCGTCTTATAATAGATATTGGCCATGTTGAAATAAAGTTCTTCTGACTCCATTTCTTGTTTTTCGATCTGTTGATACAACTCTAAAGCTTTCTGGTAACTTTCCTGCTGATATAATTTGTTCGCGGAGTTGAACAAACTATCCAATTCTTGCCCATGAGACATCATCCCACTTAGGCAAAATAAAATAACCAATACTATTTTCGTTTTAACTATCAAACTAATCAAATTCAATTCCTATAACTCTTTATCTAATTTAGCAATAACCTCTTTTGCTTTTTCATATTCCTGTTTCATCATTACATCAGTGGAAGGTGTATAACGAGCGTAATCACAATTATCCAAAACGGTATTAAATTCCTGAATAATGGTTTCGTTTACTTTCAGATTTCCAAGAATATCTGCAATTTTATCTTTAGATATCTCTGATGTTTCTATGTGTAATTTGGCTTTTAAATAATTGTGTAAGGCTCTCTCCAAAGCGATATAGAAAGCTTCTTTTTTACCCAATTGTTTTCTAGCTTGTGACAAATATTTCCTTGCCAGTCTGTCAGCCTTCCTTCGCTTATTTCCGATAATATCACTATCCCTTTGTTCTTTCTTTTTACCTATAAATATCCCTAGCGGAATCGACAACAAGGGAAGAATCATCAAAAAATAAAAAAGATCTGACCTAAAGAAATCCGTCTCCTTTTGAGTAGAAACAAAGGAGCTTTTTAAATGAATATACCTAATGTCGCCTTCATTACTAACAACCGATCTTTTGTTTGACTGTAGGCCTTCATCCACAATTTCTCTCCCTTGCAAGGCATTGAGGACTATCGGATCGGTACTTACAGAATGGTACTTTTCTTCTTTGGGGTTAAAATAGGAAAAAGAAACACTTGGAATCTTGAATTTTCCCCTTGATTGAGGAACCACGGCGTATTGATCAAAAACAGTTCCTGACAGACCAGCTAAGGTGGTTTTAATATTTTCCTTATGCTCGGGATCATACACCTCTAATCCGTTGGCAGTTTCAATAGTTGGTAACTTAATCAGTTTTAAATTTCCCCTTCCGCTCAACTCAACTTTTATCTGAGCAGATTCGTTCGCGTTCAAATTGGTTTTACTAGGTGTGACTTTAAATTCAAAATCTCCAACAGCACCCGTAAAATTAAAGGGCTTGTTCTCAGAAGGCAATTCTTTTACATTAATCACTTTTCTGCCTGAAGTCAGCGTAAAACTAACGTCATTCATCAACATATTTCCGAAAAAATCTCTTCGACCCATGGGAATACCGGCAGTAATTTCCATTTCCAGGGGCTCAATTTCGAGTTTACCTCCCTTATGAGGGATCAAAACAGTTTTTCTAATGATAACAAAACGATGTGGTTTACCCCCGTATGTTCCATTTTGAGCTACCCATTTTTTAACATCGATATTTTGATTCCAAAATCCGCTAAACGATGGAGATGAAACCTCCCTTGTATTTTGAACATTGACTAAACTAGTGTTCACGAATAGTTTATAAACAACCGATATACTCTCTCCAACATATGGCCTTTGATTAGATAGCTCTACTTCCAAATGAATATTCTGTTGCGCTATATACCTCGGGTCATTAGGATCCTCCGGAATGGCAATGGCGTCAGATACAGTAATTCTCATCGTATTGGATTTGATGATTTCGTCATTATAAGTAATACTAGCCGAAGGGATATTAAAGCTCCCCTTTGAAAGAGGTTGAATAACGTAGGTATAGGTTAATTTATAAGAAGTTTTGCCGTTGATAGAAGCAAAACTACTTGACTGACTAGGGCCTGCTAAAACTTTAAAATTCTTAAAGTCAGGAGGTGTAAAATCATCACCCCCTTGTCTGTCGATAGAAAATTCTATTCTAAGCCGCTCGTTAAGACCCAGCTCAGTTTTACTCACCTCGGTTTTAAACGTTACCTGTCCGATAACGCTTTGCAAAGTGAATAATAGAATCGATATGACTAAATAGTTTCTTTTCATTTTAAATTTTAGGCCTACATTTTAATACAATATAAACACGTCAATTACCAGTCTTTTTCTCGTTTTACTTTTTTGCCTTTTGCTTTTTCCGCATTGATTTTTTGCTGCGTTTTATTTTCTTCATTATTCATGGCCTCCAAAAGTTGTTCAATTTGCTGCTGGCTCAATTGATTGGGTTGAGGCTGTTGTTTTTCATCTTTTTTGTCACCTTCATTCTTTTGATCATTCTGATCATTTTCCTTGTCTCCCTCATTTTCATCTTTCTCTTCCTTATTATCCTCTCCCTCATCTTGCTTTTGATCCTTATTCTCGCTGTTCTGATCCTTGTTCTGATCCTTATTTTGATCTTTATTATCTTGATCTTTATCCTGATCTTGTTGTTCCTGGTCTTTTAACAACTTCTGGGCCAATGCCAAATTGTATCTGGTTTCTTCATCCGTTGGATCAAGCAACATTGAATTTTTATAGGCCGCAATAGCTTTGTCATATTGTTTCTCTTTCATCATTACATTTCCAATGTTATGAAATGACTTATCCCTGGTTTCATCGTCTTTTGTGCTTTTGGCGACCAACTCATATTGTGGCAGGGCTTCTTTATACCTTTTCTGTTCATAAACAGCATTCCCTAAATTATAACCAGCCCTTTCATAATATGGGTTTTCTTTTAAGGCCTTTTTATATTTTACCTCTGCATCCACATATTTTTTTTCCTTGAAAAGATCGTTTCCTTTTCTCAATATTTGCTTTTCAGCCAACTTGATTTTAACCGGTTCATCCTTCAACTGCTCCTTTTCCTGAGCAAATATTCCAAGTGGTAAAAACAGTACTATGTAAATAATATTTTTCATTTTACCTTTCATTAAATAAATTCATCTTCTGCACCCATCCTGTTTTCTTATTTAGTAAAAACACATCTAAAATTAAAAACAAGAGCCCAATGCCAAGAAACCATTGGAACTGATCTTTGTAATCAGAATATTGTTTTGACTCAAACTCCTTCTTATCTGCTTTTAACAATAGCTCTTCCACATATTCAATGGTTTTGGAAGTTTTGTTGCCGTAAATATATTTCCCTTCTCCATTTTTAGCAATATCCTTTAAGGTCTCCACATTTAGCTTCGTAATGACAACCTCATCCTTATTGTCTTTTTTATAACCAACAAATTTTTCGTTGTTTTTGATAGGAATCGGACCTCCTTTATTTGTTCCCACTCCAATAGTAAAAGTGTGTATACCGATATCAAGAATTTCCTTTGCAATCTCACTTGAATTCTCCTCATGATCCTCTCCGTCAGATATAATAAATAAGAAGCGGTTTGTTTGGGTGTCATCATCGAAAAAGGTTTTTGAGAGCTCCAGGGCATCATTTATAGCAGTTCCCTGAGTTGAAACCATATCCGGGTTTGCGTTTTGTAAAAACATTTTTGCGGCACCATGATCTGTTGTGATCGGTAGAAGAGGATAGGCATTACCAGCATAGATAATTATTCCAATCCTGTCGCTGCCTAATTTATCAATGATCTTAGAGATGATCTGTTTTGATTTTTCCAATCTGTTAGGGGCAATGTCTTCGGCAAGCATACTTTTAGAAACATCTAGGGCAAATACAATATCCACTCCCTGTCTTTTAACCGTTTTTAACTGAGTCCCCATTTTTGGGTTAACGAGTGCGAGGATCAAAAATGAAAATCCCAAAACCATAAATACCATTTTTAAGGCAGGCTTAAACACTGATTTTTCAGGACTCAACCGGTTCAATAAAGCTGAACCTGAAAATTCCTTTTGTTTCTTACGCTTCCATAACCAGTTTATTACATAAGCCAGAAACAGTATTGCTACTGCAATAAAATAATAAAAATATTTCGGTTCTTCTATTTGATACATTTCCTTTCTTTCTAAGCTATATAAAACTCCTAAAAGCCGTAAATCTCAATAACATTTCCAACATGATTAAAAATCCTGCAAGAATTACAAGTGACCTGAACCTCTCTTGGTAATTATAATATTTGAATTCCTCGATCTCTGTTTTCTCAAGTTTATTTATTTCGTTATAAACAGATTCAAGTTTCTTGTTTCCTGTCGCTCTAAAGTATTGTCCGTCGGTTTCATTGGCGATATATTTCAGCAATTCTTCATCAATCTCTACCGGTGCATTTCTAAAAATCAGTTTCCCATTAAGATCTTTAGCAACCGGGAACAGCGCTGTTCCATTGGTTCCCAGACCGATGGTGTAAACTTTTATGTTGAGTTGTTTCGCCAGTTCTGTAGCCGTTCTTGGATCTACAAAACCGGTATTATTAACCCCGTCAGTTAATAAAATGATCACTTTGCTTTTGGCTTTGCTGTCTTTAAGTCGGTTTACTGCTGACCCAAGACCCATTCCAATTGCCGTACCATCTTCAATTTGGCCCCACCTAATCTTTCTAATCGTATTTTGAATGATCGTCTTATCACTGGTAATTGGGGTTTGCGTAAAACTTTCTCCTGCATAAACCACAATTCCAATCCTGTCATTGGGCCTTTTTTCCACAAACTTGCTGGCAACACTTTTCAATGCCTCCAGTCGATTAGGTTTTAAATCTTTGGCCAACATACTCGCCGAAACATCAATGGCCATTACGATATCAATCCCACGCGTGGTTTTGGTTCTTTTACTTACCTCTACATTTCTTGGTCTCGCCAAAGCGATGATCAATAATGAAATGGCTGAAAGCCTTAAAACATAGAGCAAGGGTTTTAACTTTGACCAAATGTTTCTGTGATCGAATCCAGAAATACTTGGCATATTTAAATTGGCGCCATCTTTTTTCCTCACAAAAAAATACCAAACAGCTAAAATTGGGACCAACAAAAGCATCCATAAAAATTCAGGATTCGTAAACTCCAAATTACTCCCTATCATCTTCTTCAGCTTTTGGTTCAACTTTCTTTGGATGTAAGGTATCTATGATTCCTTCTGCATCCACCCGGTGTAATGCAATTTCATTTTGCAAAGGTTTGGATTTCGCAAATTTCACCAGATCCGCTTCTTTTAACAATTGCTTTAATTTAAGCATGGTTTCACTGGGAATGTTTAACTTACTACTGCTGTTGAAATCCGTGATGGTTTCCAAAAGCTCATCAGTCGTAGATTCCAAAGCGGGAATATTCATTTCTCTTTCTATAAATGTTCTTACAATATCCGTCAACTCCACGTAATATGTTTTGATCTTATTCTGCGTGATAAGCTCCTTCTTATCCAATTCCAATAATCTTTTTTTAGCAGCATCAAATGGAGGAATCCTCGAGAATATTTCTTCTTCGCTGGGCTTGTCTCTTAACACAAAGTACAATATCACACCTATAACAATTAACAAGACTATCAGACCCCAAAAATAATTTAGGTAATCACTAAATAAATACGGTTCATTCTGTATTTCTTTAATGTGATACATGGGTTGTTTGATCGTATCTACTGGAACGGTGGCAACATCTATTATTACCTGATCAGTTAAAAACCGCTTGTCTCTTATATATATTTCTTGTCCAGGAATAACATAACGACCACTATCAAAGCTGGTTAAGGTATATTTTTTGATTAACTGATTTTTCAGGGAATCAATTTTATGAGATGTTACTACCCCGATTCTATTCAAGCTGTCTGCTTCAAACTTAGGAAATCGAACGTCTTTGGTTTGATCTACACTAATCTCATAATTAAACTGCTCTCCTATTCTGATACTTGTTGTATCTATTTTGCTAGACACCTGTGCATACCCCGAAAATCCAAAGAGAAATAAGGCTGCAAGGAGCACCATATTAAATGAAATAAAGCCTTTTCCAAGCTTTGTCTCCTTCAAATTTTCCTTCCATTTACTATGTAAACAAAATAAATTTCTCATTCAATTTCCAATTTTCAAATCATGTCAAAGAACATGGACTTGTTAAGCTCTTCTTTTAAAATATCCCAATAATTTTTTAACATAACTTTCATCAATCCTTGTATTGATAACACCTGATCCACTTTTTGTAAAGGAATCTTCAAAATAGTCGACAGTTTTCAAATAATTAGCCCTGTAACTTGTCCGAACGCTTTTCGAATTTGTATTTACCAAAATAATCTTGTCGGATTCAACATCCCTCATGGGAACCATTCCTAATTTTGGTAATTTAGTTTCAAGCTTGTCATACACCCTAATTCCAGTGACATCGTGTTTTTTACCAACTATTTTTAGGGCATTATCATATCCTGTGTCAACAAAATCAGATAAAATAAAGACGATTGCCTTTTTCTTCATGACATTCGACAGGTATCTAAGCGCAAAAGTGAGGTCAGTTTTTTTGCTTTTGGGTTCAAATTCGATCAATTCTCTTATTATCCTTAGCACATGAGTCTTCCCTTTTTTAGGAGGTATAAATAACTCTATCTCATCAGAAAACAATAGAAGTCCTACTTTATCATTATTCTGAATAGCCGAAAAAGCTAGTGTAGCGCTTATTTCGGTAAGAATGTCTTTTTTGAATTGTTGCTGGGTACCAAATGATTCCGAACCACTAATGTCAACCATCAACATCATAGTGAGTTCTCTTTCCTCCTCAAACACCTTTATATAAGGTTCATGGTATCGAGCGGTTACATTCCAGTCTATTGACCTTATATCATCCCCGAACTGGTATTGGCGTACTTCAGAAAAAGTCATACCCCGCCCTTTGAAAGAACTGTGATATTCTCCAGAAAATATATGATCAGACAGTCTTCTTGTCTTGATCTCAATCTTTCTTACTTTTTTAAGTAATTCTTTAGTATCCACAAGCCTGTTTTATAATAAACGTGTTTTCTCTTCCTATTAAAATGATCCCCTGTAATGATTAAGGAACTTCAACTTCATTTACAATTTTATTGATAATATCAACAGAAGTAACGTTTTCGGCTTCGGCTTCATAGGTAATTCCAATTCTGTGACGAAGTACATCGTGTACAATGGCCCTCACGTCTTCGGGTATAACATATCCTCTTCTCTTGATAAAGGCATAACATTTAGCAGCCATTGCCAAATTGATACTTCCCCTAGGAGAAGCTCCAAAGCTAATAAGTGGCTTTAAGTCGGCTAATCGATAATCTTCCGGATATCGGGAAGCAAAAACTATATTTAGAATATATTTTTCAATTTTTTCATCCATATAAACTTCTTTAACGGAAGCCCTGGCTTTTGTAATTTGCTCTATTGACACCACCGGATTCACTTGATCAAACCCTCCTGACAAGTTTTGACGCATAATCATTTGTTCGTCATCAAGTTTTGGGTAGTCAATCACAGTTTTTAGCATAAACCTGTCAACCTGTGCCTCAGGTAAAGGATAAGTACCTTCTTGTTCTATAGGATTTTGCGTGGCAAGTACCAAAAAGGGCTCGGGCAACTTAAACGTCGTATCGCCAATAGTAACCTGATGCTCCTGCATGGCCTCCAGCAAAGCAGATTGTACTTTTGCAGGGGCCCTGTTAATCTCATCAGCCAATACAAAATTAGCGAAAATAGGTCCTTTCTTTATTGAGAAATCATTCTCCTTCATATTAAAGATCATTGTACCAATAACATCCGCCGGTAACAAATCAGGTGTAAACTGTATCCTGCTAAAAGATCCTTTAACTGCTCTTGACAAGGTGTTTATTGCCAATGTTTTTGCCAGTCCGGGAACACCTTCCAATAAGATATGACCATTGCCCAGCAATCCAATCAGCAATCTTTCAAGCATGTGTCTTTGCCCGACGATTACCTTATTCATTTCCATTATAAGAAGGTCAACAAAAGCACTTTCTCTTTCAATTTTTTCGTTGATCATTCTAATATCAACATTTGTATTTTGTGATTCCATTTATCTTTTTTAAATTCAATTCGTTTTCTCAAACAAGGTCAACAAATCTAAGGGATAGGTAGGTTTATTCTTGTTAAAATTTGGTTAAAAGTATAAAATAAAAAAACTCGTCTAAACGACGAGTTTTGTAAGTCAATATTGTTCATCCTTATTAGGGAAATCCCTGCTTTTCACATCACCAATATAGTTTTTAAAAGCATTTCCCATTTCAATGTATAAATCCAAGTATCTCCTGAGAAATCTCGGGCTAAATTCATGAGTCATTCCAAGCATGTCATGCGTTACCAATACCTGTCCGTCCACTCCATCACCTGCGCCAATACCAATAACAGGAATAGATATACTTTCTGCCACTTCTTTGGCCAGAGCCGAAGGAACCTTTTCCAATACGATGGCAAAGCAACCCAACTCTTCAAGGAGCTTGGCATCCGCTTTCAATTTATTAGCTTCTTCATCTTCTCTTGCTCTTACGGTGTAAGAGCCAAACTTATATATGGATTGAGGCGTCAATCCGAGATGTCCCATAACTGGGATTCCAGCAGACAAAATCCTGCTTACGGATTCAGATATTTCAGCCCCACCTTCAAGTTTTACTGAATGACCTCCTGATTCTTTCATAATCCTAATCGCAGAGTCCAGTGCCTGTCTCGAGTTTCCCTGATAAGTACCAAAGGGCAAATCAACAACAACAAGCGCTCTTTCGATAGCCCGAACAACTGAAGATGCGTGGTAAATCATCTGATCAAGAGTGATTGGCAAAGTCGTCTCGTGACCAGCCATCACATTAGAAGCAGAATCACCAACCAAAATTATATCAATACCCGCGTGATCCACAATCTTAGCCATGGTATAATCATAGGCTGTAAGCATGGCTATTTTCTCGCCCTTACGTTTCATCTCAAACAAAGTCTTGGTTGTAATTCTTTTATATTCTTTTGATGCTACCGACATAATTTTGATTTAGCTAGGCAAAAATAACAATTATTTTTATCTCAAACTGTGATGAAACAGGTAATTTGAATTTGCTTAAAAACTTATCTCCCCCTTATTAATCATTTTCATCAATGACTTGGATCAATTTAGGGAAAATAACGGGGGCAAAATTCTTGACAGGTTCATATAAAACAGACTCCTTAACCTTTGCTTTTTCTACAAAACGAATAGACCGATTGATATGATCATAAACCGTCAAAACGACACTTAGGATCAAGGCATATTTTAACAATCCAAAGACCGCTCCCAGAATCTTATTAAAAAATCCAAGGGCAATGGTTTCAGCAATTTTTGTCAAGGCTTTTCCCAGCAGAACCAAAGCGATAAGAATGATAAGAAAGGTCCCTGCAAAAGAAACAACCTGAATCATCGATTCGTCCCAAGTAACGCTGTCCTTTAAAAAACTGCCTAAAAAATAAGAAAAATGAATGGCCCCGTAAACACCTAAAACCAACCCAACCAAGGTTGTTATTTCTATAAACAAACCTTTAATAAAACCATTAATGGTTCCAAAAATTAATATTATGGCGATAACTATATCTATTGTATTCATACAAGTATCT
>JAUXCI010000112.1 GCA_030618945.1 Flavobacteriaceae bacterium | reverse complement strand
CGGATTTTCCCCTCTCAAGAGGGGAGGCTTAGTCAAGAACCTCCACAAACAAACCTGTATCGGTTTTATTTACTTTAGCTAACTTATTCTTTGTTAGACCTTTAATAGTCTTATCCCATTTTTTATTGGAGAGTCCGGATTGGGTTTTTAAGTCGTTTAATAATACTTTTTCCGCTTTCTGAAGTAGTTTCAAAACTGCTTTTTCGTCTTCATTGAGTTCAACCGTCTGTGTAGTGCGTTGCTCCGGTTTCATTTGAGGAAAGAATAAAACTTCCTGAATAGAGGCATTATCTGTAAGAAACATTACCAGTCTGTCAATTCCTATTCCAATTCCAGAAGTTGGTGGCATCCCATATTCAAGTGCTCGAACAAAATCCATGTCAATAAACATGGCTTCGTCATCACCCTTTTCGGACAGGTTCAACTGGTCTTGAAATCTTTCCAACTGATCAATCGGATCGTTTAATTCAGAATAGGCATTGGCCAGCTCTTTCCCATTCACTAACAATTCAAAACGCTCGGTCAATTCAGGGTTATCCCTGTGCTCTTTACAAAGAGGACTCATTTCTTTTGGGTAATCTATAATAAAAGTTGGTTGCACATAGTGATGCTCACATTTTTCACCAAATAATTCGTCTATCAGCTTGCCTTTCCCCATGGTTTCGTCAACATCAAGGCCAAGTTTTTTACAAACTGCTCTTAGCTCAACGTCAGTCATCCCAGCTACATCATGACCTGTGTGTATCTCAATAGCCTCGAGAATAGGAACCCTGGCATAAGGAGCCTTAAAGTTAATCAGGTTTTTCCCAACTTTTGCTTCAGGAGAACCATTGACATCGACTGCTACTTTTTCAAGCAGTTCTTCAGTCATTTTCATCATCCAATGGTAGTCTTTATAGGCTACATATAATTCCATAACCGTAAATTCAGGGTTATGGGTTCGGTCCATTCCTTCATTCCTGAAATCCTTCGAGAACTCGTAAACTGCATCAAATCCACCAACGATCAATCTTTTTAGATACAATTCATTAGCAATTCTCAAATACAAAGGCATATTCAAGGCATTGTGGTGCGTAATAAACGGCCTTGCCGCAGCTCCTCCGGGAATCGGTTGAAGAATGGGTGTTTCCACCTCCAAATAGCCCTTATCATTAAAAAACTGGCGTATGGAATTAGTGATCTTGGTTCGTTTGATAAAAGTGTCCTTAACATGATCATTTACCATTAGGTCCACATACCGCTGACGGTATCTCATTTCGGCATCACTAAACGCGTCATGTGAATTTCCGTCTGCATCCACTTTAACGATTGGCATGGGCTTCAAGGCTTTTGACAAAACTGTTAATTCTTTAACCAAGATAGATTTTTCTCCCACCTTTGTCTTAAAAACTAAGCCTTTGACACCTATAATATCTCCAATATCAAGTAGTTTCTTAAACACCTCATTATACATTGTCTTATCTTCTCCTGAACAAATCTCATCTCTATTGATATAGATTTGCATTCTACCAGACGCGTCCTTTAATTCAGCAAAAGAAGCTTTTCCCATGATTCTTCTACTCATGATTCTTCCTGCCAATACTACCTCTTTACCGTCTAAGGCATCAAAATTATTTAGTGCTTCACTGACCTTGGATGTCGTATGAAATTGTGCTGCTGGGTAAGGGTTGATTCCTAACTCACGTAGCTTTTGTAATGACTCTCTTCGTACAATTTCCTGTTCTGACAACTGCATTTCTTTTTGTTTTGAAAAATAGGATGCAAAGATACGTCATTCAATGAAATAATGCTACAATGCTGAAATGCTACAATATGGGAATGCGTGAATGCATGAATGCGTGAATACGTGTGTGTCTTGTCCTGAAATAGGTTTACACATAAACGTAAACAAAAATCAGGACGATACAGATATTTTTACATTATCTAGTTATCACATCCCTGCCTGCCGCCAGGAAGGTTCAAATCACCTCATCCCTGCCTGGCCGCCTGGCAGGTTCAAATCATCCTTGTGTAACGAAAACAATTAAAATGCGTCATGTAATCGAAATATTTTGACGAATTTTGTAATCTGAAATAATTATTTAATATGAGTATCTGGCGCGTTTTATTATCAATTCTATTTCCACCTTTAGCAGTGATTGACAAAGGATGTGGAAGTGTTGTGATTGTATTCATTCTCACGCTATGTGCATGGATTCCCGGAGTCATCGCAGCCTTGATCATATTAAACAATCCTAAATACGGATAATGAATCAGATTCTTTTTAACGACCTTGGATCAAAAGAATACAAGGAGGCATGGGATTATCAAAATGAACTTTTTCAAGGAATCGTTGACATTAAACTTGCGAACAGGGACAAGGAATCAAAAGTTGTTCCTCCTAACTATTTTCTTTTTACCGAACATCCTCCTGTTTATACCTTGGGGAAAAGCGGCGATTTATCCAATCTATTGCTCAATGAAGAGGAATTAAAAAACAAGGGAATTTCTTTTTTCAAATCTAACCGTGGTGGAGACATTACTTTTCACGGACCAGGTCAAATTGTGGGTTATCCCATTATTGACCTGGAAGAATTCAATCCTGATATTCGCTGGTATATGCGAAGTTTGGAAGAAGTAATTATCAAAACAATTGCTCATTATGGGCTTAAAGGGGTTCGAAGCGAAGGAGAAACAGGTGTCTGGCTTGACGTTGGCACCCCCTTTGCCAGAAAAATTTGCGCACTTGGCGTAAGAACTTCCCGTTGGGTTACCATGCATGGATTTGCGTTGAATGTGAATACCAATCTGGGCTATTTTGACCATATTGTTCCCTGTGGTATCAGAGGAAAAGCCGTGACATCCATGGAAGCTGAATTGAACAAAAAAATATTGATTCCTGAAATAAAAGAGCTGATAATAAAATACTTTGAAGAAGTTTTTGAAGCCAAGATTGTGGATAATAAGTTGATTTGAGATCGATAACAATCAGCAGCGAAACTAGAAACTCGAATCCCGAAAACTTAGCCCTTAGCCCTTAGCACTTAAGACTTAAACTCTAACCCATTTCCTCGTTAAAAAAAACCTTATAATATTTCATTTTCTTTTCTTCATCATAGCCCAGTTCAAGGTACTCTGAAGAGGCGTCCGGAGCCTCAACATCAAGTTTGATCTGTATGTTGGTGTCTAATTTGATCTCTGTCTTTAATTTTTGTTTTTGCTTTTTGAGCACTGGTTCAGAAACGTGAAATTGATTTCTAATCAACAGGTCTTTTTCACTCTCATACATCTTTTTATAGTCGTCAAAAAGTCCTTTTTGATCTTCATCTTCAAAAACATTTTCTTTAAAGTCATGTATATTGACCGTGTCATTTTCCTTTAAATAATCAATTGTCTTTGCTAAAAAATGGCTGTGCTCCTGAGTGCTGTAATCGGCTTTTAAAATCTCATTCGAAAAATCCTTACACATTTCAATGTAGGACTGGGTATGATTATTTTTATCATCAGCATATTTGATGTTTAAAAAATTCTTGATCCAATATTGTGCGTCATAATTATTATTATCTACGCTAAGAACCACATATCCTTCATCATCCTGATAATTAACTATCAGGCATCCTTTATCAATCTTTTTTGTACTAATCCCCTTCTGTACCACTATATCTAAACTATTTCCTTCCATATAAGTTTGAAAGAAATTGGTTTTACTCTCTATTTTAAATATCCCCAAAGCATTGGTAAAAACCTCGTTGTATTCGAGGTCCTCAAAAAGAACCACAATAACATCTCCTGTTTTGATCTGAGCCGAATTAGATTGTTCAAACAAATGCAGAACTATATTCTTAGAAGCCTCTTTAAAAAAATCTTCCTCTTTGAATAACTTTTGACTATAGCTGTTGATCTCGTTTAGATTGATGTCAGCATGGTGATGGAATCTAAAACTTTCGGTAAGGTTTGAGAAAGGCTTGAGAAGATAAGGAAGCATCAGATTATAACTGTCCTCATCAAAAACTACGGGCTCTTCAGAAAAAACATTCCTGGTATCATTGAATTTATTCCCTATTTTATGGATGATCAATTTTGGGATGCTGGCTTTTGTTCTTTTTATCATGGAATCATTTTTTTCAAGGCTGCAATGATACGATATTAGTAGGATTATTTGGGTTTTAGGTATAAAAAAAACTCCTGTATAAATCTCAAATAAAACTGCCCGTGAGATCAGTATTGAACTGAAATTAAATTTAAAACTTAGTCCACTTTAACCATAATTTCTTTAGTCTTCAAAGGAGCATCCTTTTCCCATGGCCTTTTATATACCATCTTAATCGTTTGCTCTCCTTTCCTCATGGCCCGAAACTCCCAAATTTCATTACCTCCTGATCCCGTTTGCATTTTGCTTTTTAAAACATAGTCTACATTTATGGAATCTAAAATCGATTTATTAGGCTTGTTTTCCCAAAACCATCCATAACCAGTTGACCTGTTAGACTCCAGTATAATTCTAAAAAATTCACCTGATTTAACTGACATATTTCTTTGCTGAAAACTCATCAAAGTGATACATAAAAAGACAAGAATAATTAGAAATTTATTCATTTTTAAAAAATATTATAGGTTTATAAAGATAAGTCACAAGGCTTTCAATTGCAATAAGATTAAAAAATAAAGCGCTTACAGGTCCAATTTTATTTGTTCAGGCAAAAGTCTAAATGTCATTCTATGATGCGCATTCGGGCCGTTTTTTCTAATAGCATCACGGTGTTCTTTGGTTGGATAACCCTTATTCTTTGCCCAATTATATGCTGGATATTCAGCGTGAATCTTCAGCATATATTCATCTCTATAGGTTTTAGCCAAAACAGAAGCTGCTGCTATACTCAGATATTTACTATCTCCTTTGACTATGGTCTTATGCGGTATATTTTTGTAGTCCTTGAATCTGTTTCCGTCAACAATAATAAATTCAGGCCTTGTTTTTAACTGATCCAAAGATCTTTGCATTGCTAATATAGAAGCATTTAAAATGTTGATCTCATCAATTTTATTTTGGAAAACAAAGGCCACACCATAGGAGATCGCCTCTTTTTCTATGATAGGCCTCAAATATTCGCGGTTCTTCTCGGACAATTGCTTAGAATCATTGAGAAGTTCGTGTTCAAAGTCAGGTGGTAAAATAACCGCAGCCGCAACAACTGGGCCAGATAAACAACCTCTTCCGGCCTCATCAGTGCCAGCTTCAAACCTATATGTAGAATACCTGAGTTTTAACATTTTATACAGTCACTTCAAAAATAAGAAACACAGGGGAAATTGAATGAAATAATATGCTCAAAAATTTTACCTTTGTCGTCAATTCAAAATATTCATGCCAAAAAACCTAGTCATTTTGTTTTTCTTGTTCCTAGCTACTGCCAGTGTAGCACAAGTAACTGACGGTCAAAGAAATACAATTGACAACAGATATATTGACGAATATGGTGATACCGCAAAGATCTATACCAAGGAGATCCAGGTTGAATTAAGTGACGAGGTCTTTTATTATGATTACAAGGTTATCGACTATAAAATGGATACCACTTTTATAGACACTACTCTCAACATGGGTAAATATTATGCCTTTAATGTGGAGAGAAAGGACAATTTCGAACTTATGTCTTTCCACAACCCGGGGCAATCATACAATACACTGGCTTATTCTTTTTCAGATTTCCAAACCTATCCAAAAATAGGAGCAAGAGCGCAACATTTTGATTATTATGAAGTAGAGGATGTTGATTACTACAGTGTGCCTACGCCTACTACCGAACTCATGTGGTCAACAGTGCTGGAACAAGGCGCTTTACTTAACGCATTGTTCACCTTTAATAAGTCAGAGCAATTTAATGCTGCAATTGCCTACAAAGGACTGAGGTCATTAGGAAAATACCGCCATGCTATTTCCGATCATGGAGCCGCAAGAATCTCATTGAGTTATCATACAAAAAATCAAAAATATTTTATTCGGGGTCACCTTGTTGCACAAGAGATGAATAATGAACAAAATGGTGGGCTCACAGACGAATCTATTGAACAATTTGAGTCAGGCGATCCTAATTTTAAAGATAGGGCCTTACTGGTAACAAAATTTACAGATGCCCAAAATGAATTAAGGGGCAACCGTTATTATTTTGATCACTTCTATGTTTTATGGGATAAAAAAGATTCATTAAAAACAATTCCTTCAGATCTTAAAATTGGTCATCAGTTTAATTTTGAACGAAAACATTATGAATATTACCAAGACAACGCCAATTTACTTTTTGGACCTGCATACACAAACGAGATTACAGACGATGCAAAATATTCCAAGTTTTATAACGAAGTATTTGTATCACTCAATTCACCCATCACCCTAGGCGAAGTTAAATTTAAAGTAAACAATTTCAATTATAATTACAGCTATAAAAGTATAGTAATTGGTGACGATGGCATCATTGATTCTAAATTGGAAGGGAATAGTTTTGCAGTTGGAGGTGAATGGCATACCCAATTAAAAAAATTCAATATAGACGTTGACGCTTCTCAGGTAGTTTCGGGTAACCTCACAGGACACGCATATGTTGGTGCCGCCAGTTTTAAGCTTGACAGTCTTTTTACGATTAGCGGAAGAGCGCATAGTACGAGTAGGGCGCCCAACTTTAATTATCAGCTGAATCAAAGCGACTATAAAAATTACAACTGGCAAAATAATTTCAATAATGAAGAGGTGAATGGTATTGATTTCGTCTTTGACTCCAAAAAATGGATATTCGCTTCTGTACATATGACGAATATTGATAATTATGCATATTTTGACCAGGATGATGATACCGGTCAGGCAAAACCAATGCAAGCTAGTCAGACCGTAAATTATTTTAAGGTCAAACTTAGTAAGGAGATTAGGTTTGGAAAATTTGCCCTTGATAACCAATTTATTTATCAAAAAGTTAGCAGTGATGAAGACGTATTAAGAGTCCCCGATTTTATAACCAGAAATACCTTGTATTACGCAAGTTATATATTCAAAGGGAAACCATTATATCTGGAAACAGGTATCACTTTTAGTTATTTCAGCAAATACTTGATGAATGCATACAATCCTTTGATTTCGGAATACTACTTGCAGGATGACAGAGAATTTGGAGGGTTTCCCTTATTTGATTTCTTTGTTAATTTTAAGGTAAAAACCATGAGGGTTTATTTTAAACTGGAGCATTTCAATTCAGGTATTAGCGAAAACAATTATTATTCGGCTCCTACTTATCCTTACAGGGATTTTGTTATCAGATTTGGTCTGGTCTGGAATTTCTTTATTTAAATAAATAAAGGCCTGAATAGGTACACAGGGTTTAAAGAAATATTTCTCACAGTTTGATTAGATGCAAAAAGAACTTCAATTACAGGTAACACCCGAGACAGCTCATAGCCAACAACTGCTTACAAGTTATGTAGCCAGACATATAAAGATCGATAAAGAGGAAATCAAACAGGTGGATATCTTAAAACGATCTATTGATGCACGCCAGAAAAAGGTAAAGATCAATCTTACTTTAAGAATATTTATCAACGAAGAACCCATTGCTGATCAAATCGAACTCCCATATTATCAGGACGTCAGCCAGGGTGAAGAAGTCATTGTTATTGGTGCTGGTCCCGCAGGATTATTCGCGGCCCTCAAACTAATAGAAGAAGGCCTACGCCCAATTGTTCTTGAAAGAGGTAAAGACGTTAGGGAAAGAAGACGAGATTTAGCCGCAATAACCAAACTCCATCTTGTCAATGAAGATTCCAACTATTGTTTTGGTGAAGGGGGGGCGGGAACTTATTCTGATGGTAAATTGTATACCCGATCCAAAAAGAGAGGCGACGTCAATCGCATATTAAATTTACTTATTGCTCATGGAGCCAATAAGGACATTGCGGTGAATGCCCACCCCCATATTGGCACGAATAAATTACCCAAAATCATTCAGGCGATCAGGGAAACTATTATGCAATACGGAGGAAAGGTTTTCTTTAATACGCGG
>JAUXCI010000191.1 GCA_030618945.1 Flavobacteriaceae bacterium | reverse complement strand
TGTATGTGTAAACAAACAAAGAATCCACCATACTGTGATGGTTCGCATATGAGTTTGGATAAATAATTTTCAAAGTGTAATAAATAAGTAAGTCATTCATAAGGGAGGCTTACTTATTTAAATCAAAATTTATGAAAAAACCAAAAATAGCTGATATAAAGCCATTGGCAACCAAGGTTAAAAAAGGCGAAGAATATTATTGGTGTGCCTGTGGTGAATCAAAGAACCAACCGTTTTGTGATGGATCGCATGCATCAACTTCCTTTAAACCTTTATCCTTTAAAGCGAATGAAGATGGAGATGCATACTTATGTATGTGTAAACAAACTAAGAATCCGCCGTATTGTGATGGCACACATGCCACTTTAAAGGAACAGGGTGAGTTAAGTGTGAAAAAAGATGAAGAACTGATTCATTCTGGTTCAACCGTGGAAGAACCGACCTTAGCCTATATCAAAGCCTTGGCGAAAGATGGACTTTCAATTACAGGACATCACGGAGAAATGGGAGCTATGGGAGTTCCTATTCCAGAACTTCCTCAATGGAAAGACATTCAAATACTGGCGGCTCAAATGGCAACGAAGCCCTTAATGGAAGATGTTGCAGTAGGCTCGGAATTGATTATAGGTCCGAATGCCAAAAAGCCATTAAAATTAGATATCCCACTATTTGTATCTGACATGAGTTTCGGTGCATTATCGGAAGAGGCTAAAATTTCTTTAGCAAAGGGTGCTGAATTAGCAGGAACAGGCATTTGCTCAGGTGAAGGTGGAATGCTTGACAAAGAACAACAAGCGAATTCAAAATATTTTTATGAGCTAGCCTCGGCTAAATTTGGTTTCGATTGGGATAAACTAAAAAATGTACAAGCGTTCCATTTTAAAGGAGGACAAGGAGCTAAAACCGGAACAGGAGGACATCTTTCCGGCAATAAAGTGGTTGGTAAAATTGCTGAAGTAAGAAAACTAAAAGAAGGTACACCAGCAGTTTCTCCACCAACATTTGAAGATTTAAATACACCTGAAGATTTTAAGAATTTTGCAGACAAAGTCAGAGAAGTTACAGGGGGAATTCCAATTGGTTTTAAACTATCTGCCAACCACATAGAAGCTGATATACAATTTGCGTTAGATGCCAGTGCCGATTATATCATACTGGATGGACGGGGTGGTGGAACCGGAGCAGCTCCACTAATTTTCAGAAACAATATTTCTGTTCCAACCATTCCAGCTTTATCACGAGCCCGGAAATATTTGAATAAAGTAAACCGTAGGGATGTTACGCTAATTATTACAGGTGGTATACGTGTGCCTGATGATTTTATAAAAGCTCTGGCTCTGGGAGCCGACGGCATTGCAATATCAAACTCTGCCCTCCAATCCATCGGTTGTGTAGCTGCAAGGATGTGTAATACGAATAATTGTCCGGCTGGTATAGCTACCCAGAAAGCAGAATTAAGGGCGAAACTTAATATTGATAAAAGTGCCCGACAACTATATAATTTTTTCAGTGCTTCCGCTGAGTTGATGAAGGTTTTAGCAAGAGCTTGTGGGCATGAGCATTTGAACCAATTCAATGCGAATGATTTAACAACATGGAAAAAGGATATGGCTGATTTAACAAACATTAGATATGCAGGCAATCCAAGTTAAAAATATAATAGATAAGATATGAAACAGATATGGGATAAAAGATATGCAAGTAATGAATACGCTTATGGTATTCAGCCGAATGTCTTTTTTAAAGAGAAAATTGATAAGATGAAACCTGGGAAAATACTTTTGCCAGCGGAAGGCGAAGGACGAAATGCAGTATATGCTGCTAAATTGGGATGGGATGTTTTTGCTTTTGATTTTAGCTCAAAAGCACGTGATAAAGCTCAAAAGTTAAGTAAGAAAAACAATGTTGATATTGTCTATAACATACATGAATTAAAAGATGCTGATTATGAACAAGAATCCTTTGATGTAGTGGCATTAATATATGCACACGCTCATGACAGAAAAGAAAATCATCAACATTTAATGAAATTTCTTAAGCCTGGGGGCTTAGTGATTATTGAAGCGTTCTCAAAAAACCAGATAAATACTAATTCAAATGGCCCTAAAGATGTTAATATGCTATATTCAATTGAGGAATTAGAAGGAGATTTCATACAACTCAGTAAAGTGGATGTATGGTTAGATGAAATTGAGCTTAATGAAGGAGTTTTTCACAAAGGTAAATCTTCAATTATCAGATTGGCAGGTATAAAATAAGTATAAAAATCAATGTAAAATCGTCCTGCCAATTTAAGTCTAAGTTAAAATGAATAAACTTTTCAACCGCCGAAAATTCATTGTGAAAACTGGAATAATTACCGCAGGAACTATTTTATTATCAAAAACAGGATTTGCAAAAAAGATTATTGATATGAGTACAAATACACCAATTATTAAAACAGAGCCCTTAAGTTTACCATGGAAAACACAAGATCCTTTTATTTTTTGTTCCTATCATCTTGATATGTACCCTGGAGGTAACGATGAATTGGGCCCAAACAGCTCTCTGGAAGGACGAAACATTGGGCAGGATTTTTCGGGCAAAGATGGATGGAGTATGTATCATGGAACAAAGGTTCCGGGATTTCCTGCACATCCGCACAGTGGTTTCGAAACCGTCAGTATAGTATCACAAGGCATGGCAGATCATTCTGACTCATTAGGAGCATATGGCCGCTTTGGTAACGGAGATGTGCAATGGCTAACTTCAGGAAAAGGGGTACAACATGCAGAAATGTTTCCATTATTGAATAATGACTCAAATCCTTTTGAGATCTTTCAACTATGGCTGAACTTGCCTGAAAAAAGTAAAAAAGTAGAGCCATACTATAAAATGCTCTGGCGTGAAGATATTCCGATCATAGAGGAAAAAGATAAAGATGGTAAAATGACCAAAATAAATTTGGCTGCTGGCCAATTCAAAGATAAAGTTGCACTATCTCCTAATCCGGATTCATGGGCTGCTGATCCTAACAACCATGTTCAGATATGGACCTTTAAAATGGAGGCTAATGCAACTTTCTATATTCCCTCAATAGAAGCAGATGTAACACGCTCGTTATACTTTTATCAGGGAGATACTTTTACTATTGGGGAATCAGAAATTAAAGAAAACCATTTGATAGTACTGGATCCTAGAAAAGAAGTGGAAATTGTAAATGGTTCAAAAGAAGGATTCTTCTTATTCTTGCAAGGACGCCCCTTAAATGAACCTATTATTCAGTATGGTCCTTTTGTGGCTAATACAAAAGAGGATTTACAAGAAACAATACAAGAATATCAACAAACAGAGTTTGGCGGGTGGCCCTGGGCTTCGTCCGATCCTGTTCATGGCAAGTCAAAAGGTAGATTTTCTAAACTACCAGATGGAAAAGAAGTAATGAAATAAGCCGGATTATAGATTTTTCTAAATTGCTGGTAACGTCCAGATATGGCACGTGCCTCCGGACTTATTTGATATCCACTAAAATATCGGATTTTCACGTCAGTTTCAAGTAGCACTTAGAGGCATGTGTTATATCGTTTTTAGCCTTTCGTTCTCTTTAGGTAAGAGTTTCATCAGGCTAAGTTACAGTTGGCAAGCACTTTTGTCTCTTATAAAAATCACCAGTTATCTAAAAGGAACATGTCTTCAGGCTATTGTTCTGACTTCAATTTATTTTTAACACTTTCTAAATTTTTTCGATACACTTCGACACTTCTATCCTCATTTTCAATGGCAATTTCAACAGCTTTTTGATAGTTTTTAAGCGAAGATGCAAGGTTGCCATTCATCATCAATGCTTCTGCATAACTGTCGAATACATTAGCAGAATTGGGATAGAGGATTGTATTTGCTCTAAATATGGATTCAGCAATTTTTTCCTTTTTATGCTCCAATAGATATTGATAACCAAGCCTGTTAATATCTCCTTCACCTAATAGCTTCGTTTCTTGGCAGGACATCAGCGCCTGAAGGATGGCTTTTTCTGATTCTCCTGCATCATATTGGTCCAATTTGCTGTACAGATCCAAAAGCTTCTTGCTATATTTTTCTTTTGTATTCATTCTATAAGATTCAGCAGCTTCCAATGCCAATTCATGAGCCTTATCCATCGTTTTTTCGACAGTGGTTTCTACTTCCGGGATTACCCCTACACCTTCCCAGTTTGTATTGGTTTTTGGATTGATGGCTTTTCCTGTCGGTATAAAAACAGTCAAATTTTCATTGATTCTGCGGGTGCCACCCGGATTCGCACCGCCTCCAGTCGTTTGCCCGATCAATGTTGCCCTTTTTTGAGTTTGCATGTTATATGAAAACTCTTCTGCCCCAGAAAAAGTTCTGCTACTTGTCATCACAAACAAAGGCACTTCGGGCATTTTAATTCCCCCCACTTTATCAAGGGTCCAAAACTCACGGGTCTCGTTTCCTTCCCTCCAATAAAGGCTATTCAAATGCAATTTCTCGTCGAAGAAATAACTGCATAAATATTGAACCATGCTTGGGCTTCCACCACCATTTTTTCTTAGATCGATGATAATCGCATCGGTTCGGGACATTAACTTCATGTAAGCATCTGCAACTGGTTTTGCATTTTCTAGGCCTGCAAACCCTCTCAAGTCCAGGTAACCGATATTACCTTCCATGATCTTCACTGTTGTAAATCCAAAATTGGCTCTTCTGGATCTATTGATTCGATCAAGGCGTTCTTCAATCATTCTTTCGGGTGTATTTTCAGGGGCCTCATATGGCCTATTGACTCTGATTCGCATATGCTTGTCCTTATTGATGGCCTGTACTGATTCCGTCAATGCAACAGCAAAAGTTTCATCGTCCTCAAACTGATCAAAATGACCTTTTTCCCATTGTTTAGTCAAGTATTTTTCAGTTAATTTGGCAACTTCAGGAAAGACATAATAATCATTCATTAATTGCATAAGAACCTGAATCGCGTCTTCCTTATAGGCTCTATTAAATGATTTTTCCTGGGCATAGGAGGTAGTGAATTGAAAGAACAGCAATACCATCAAGATTGAGAATCGAATAGCAGTTTTCATTTTAATATTGGGTTGAGTTAAGTCAAAAAGTTAAATAATAAAGGCTAACGATTGATGGTATGGTGTCGTGCGAGATTACGAAGCGATTTCCTATCAGTTTACAACAATATTTTTTACGAGCTACAAAACTTCTAAAACCTCTAAAACCCGCATGCACTATACC
>JAUXCI010000282.1 GCA_030618945.1 Flavobacteriaceae bacterium | reverse complement strand
TAAAAAAGCTGGTTTAATTACTGCTGATAAACGAGATTCTCAGGGCCTTTGTTTTATTGGAAAAGTTAAGCTTCCGGAATTTTTACAGCAACAACTTAAGCCGATAGAAGGTGAGATTATTGAAATAGATCGCGAGCATAATTTATTTAGCTTAAATAAAATCCAAATTGGAAGCCCCCCATCAAGCGATGAACTATTATTAATAAGCAAAAAATACAGTTACCACCAAAACGATGGAAAAGTTGTTGGCGAGCATAAAGGGGCGCATTATTTTACAATTGGCCAAAGAAAAGGACTAGGTGTTGGAGGAACCCCTTTGCCATTGTTTGTTATTGAAACCAACACACAGAAAAATATAATTTATGTAGGTCAGGGTGCCGAACATCCCGGATTGTTAAGGCCCTCGCTAAGGGTAAAAACAGAAGATGTACATTGGCTTAGGAGTGACCTGAAATTGAATTCCGGCGAGCAAAAACAATACTTGGTACGAATTCGATATCGCCAAACGCTGCAAAAAGCAGTGCTTTATCAAAGAGATGAGTATTTATTTATTGTATTTGATAATCCTCAATCAGCTATAGCTGCAGGGCAATTTGTAGCCTGGTATAAGGAAGATGAATTAATAGGTTCAGGGGTAATTGATTGATGCACTTCACACAAGTGTATGTTAACAATAGAAGGTAATGTTCAGGTTGAAAGTAAAATGATTCTCTACTTTTAAAAAACTAAAGAACACTGTGTTTTTATCTAACATTGATATTATCCTTATTGGGTTTTCAATAGGTGCATTATTGTATTTATTTGAATTGGCTTGGATTTGGGGTGGTCTGGCTGGTTTTAAATCAAATGAAGATCCTGATTATAATACGCCGATTAGTTTAATTATTGCAGCCAGAGATGAAGAAATAAACTTAAAGCAAAACCTTGAATTATGGCTTGGTCAAAATCATAATAGCTTTGAAGTAATTGTTGTAAATGATTGTTCGTATGATAATACCCAACACTTCCTTGCGGAGTTTCAACGGAAATTTCAACATTTACAGGTAGTAAGCCTCGAAGAAACAAACATTTTTAAAGGCGGTAAAAAACATGCACTGTCTCTGGCTTTAAAAGCGGCTCAATTCGAAAGGGTATTATTTACTGATGCTGATTGTAAACCAAGCTCAAGTGATTGGCTTGCTCTAATGAATGCTCAGTTCACCGATCAAAAGGAGATTGTTTTAGGAATGGGAGTATATGAGAAACAAAAAGGTTTACTCAATTATTTGATCAGAATGGATGCTTTGCAAATAGCGATCCAATATTTAGGAACTGCTGCAAGGGGGTTTCCTTATATGGGTGTAGGAAGAAACCTGGCCTACAAAAAACAATTATTTTTTGATGTGGGTGGTTTTAAAAAGCATATTGATATAAAATGGGGTGATGATGACTTATTTATAAACCAGATCGCACAGAGTAAAAATACAACGATATGTGCTTTGCCTGATGCGAGAACTATTTCAAAACCTAAAACCAGTTTCGGAGCATGGTTTGTTCAGAAACGAAGACATATCAGTACTTCCGGAAGGTACCGCTTTGGAACTAAAGCACTGATTTCCTTAAAGACAGTTCGAATGCTAATCTATTATTCAGCTCTTATTACCGGGCTTTTTATACCTGAATTATTCAGACCTTTTCTTATAAGTGCATCAATAATATATATTGCACATGTTCTCATTTTTGTAGTACTTAAAAATAAAATTGGAAAAGTTGATGAGTTTTTTGTTTTTCCTTTTGCAGAAATTGCGTTATTTGTTATTAATATTTTGATTTACCTTTCAATATGGATGAGAAAACCCAAAAGCTGGAATTAGCCAGTCGTTTATCAGAAAAAGGGCAGCGCGACTTTGCGATTATCTCTAAAGCTTTAGAAGGTGACCAGTCGGCCTATACCACTTTGCTGGATATGTATCGTGACTCCATTTATTTTTTGGTATTAAAAATGGTTTTAACAAATGAGTATGCTGAAGATTTAACTATCGAAATTTTCGGGAAGGCTTTTAGCAACTTACACCAATATCAACCAACCTATGCTTTTAGTACCTGGTTATATCGTATTGCGACCAATAATTGCATTGATTTTATACGGAAGCAAAGGATCTCAACAACTTCAATCGATAGTGCTTTCGAAGATTCAGAAGGAGATAAGTTTTATTTACAGATCAAAGAACAGGGTTTAAATCCTGAGGAGAAAGCTATAAAAAAGCAGAAAATAAAATATTTGCGTGAAGTGGTTAAGAAGCTCAAGCCTCACTATCGTCAATTGATTGAATTAAGGTATTTCAAAGAATTGTCATACGACGAAATAGCTCAGGAAATGGAACTTCCTTTAGGAACTGTTAAAGCACAACTGTTTAGAGCCCGTGATTTTCTAGGTAAATTGTTAATACACGACACCGATAAGATCTAACATGGATTCAGCAGAAGCTATTTTCCATTATTTCCCAGATCTTTCTTCTACTCAAAAAACACAATTCAAAAAACTAGGTCCTGTTTTTATTGATTGGAATACTAAGATCAATCTAATATCAAGAAAAGATACCGAACATTTTTACGAAAAACATGTGTTGCATTCTCTTGGAATAGCAAAAGTTTTAGATTTTTTACCAGGCAGTACAGTACTCGATATTGGAACTGGAGGTGGGTTTCCCGGCATTCCTTTAGCCATATTATTTCCTGAAGTTCAATTTACCTTAGTAGATTCTATTCAAAAGAAAATAAAAGCGGTGAATGGAATAATTGAACAATTAGATATTAAAAATGTAATCGGTGTGCATGCCAGGGCAGAAAAAGTCAAAGGATCATTTGATTTTATTATATCAAGGGCAGTTACACGATTAAATCGTTTTATCCCATGGACCCGAGGTAAGATCAATGCTAAAAACAGGCATGTGTTAAATAATGGGATTCTATATTTAAAAGGAGGGGAATTGAACGAAGAAATTGCTGAAGCTGATGTAAAAGCGAAAATAATTGAGCTATCCGATCATTTTAGTGAATCATTTTTTGAAACTAAAAAAGTGGTTTATATCCCATTCCGTTG
>JAUXCI010000059.1 GCA_030618945.1 Flavobacteriaceae bacterium | reverse complement strand
CTTTGTGTCAAGTCTATCTTTTTTCTGTTAAAAGAACCTGCATACAGCAAAACATGGGTATTGATACCAACATTGTAGATCATTGCGGCAAAATGGATCAGTAATACTTTCCATCCAAAATATACATAGGGAATACTTAACACAAACATCAAAAACGCACTGCTTGCCATTAAGAGGTACTTTGATTGCAGGTAGTCTTTATAAGGGATGTTTTGACTCATCAGCAATTTATAATAACCGCTGTCCCAGGCAGGGATAAACTGACCGAAATTGATCAAAAAAATACCGGTCACAAAGATCCCTACAAAAACATACATGGCTTGCATCGATTGATAGATGGGGTTGGGATAGAAAACAAGACCATAAAAAAGTCCGATAAGAACAATAAAAATTGATGACCTGGGCCTTTTGTTTCTCCAAAGCATACGAAGGTCGAGTTGTAAAA
Source organism: Flavobacteriaceae bacterium (assembly GCA_030618945.1). Taxonomy (GTDB): domain Bacteria; phylum Bacteroidota; class Bacteroidia; order Flavobacteriales; family Flavobacteriaceae; genus Lutimonas. Next base: position 10,885 of record JAUXCI010000059.1, on the reverse strand, counting down.
ACTGAGCACTTCCGCCAAATCGGTTGGTCCATGAGAGGTCCGAAGAAGAAGCTACTGTTGCTTTGGTTTGTAAAGATTGGTCAAGATACAATTGACTGATCAACATTCTGAAATTCATAAAATAAAAGAGTGCGAGAAGTAGCAAAGGAATAACCAGATAAAAGGAGCTGGAGATGATCCAACTTATAGCGTTAAACAGATAAGTGTCAAGTGTAAGAATTTTAAAATTATTTAGTAAGTATAAGGTACCTATAATCACAAGTATTGGCAGCATAGCCAAATCAGTAGCTGATGATTTACTTTCAATGATAAAGTTTAAAAAATTCATGATTTGCGTTGCAATAAGCATCAGGAACATCCAATTTAGAACCATTGTTAGGTTATACCCTTCTGATATTAATATAACTCCAAAGGGAATAACGGTAAATAATGGAAGAAAATTAAAAAATGAAATAACTGACTTGCCCAACACATAATGTACGATCTTGCTCTTTTTGACAGGTAAAACCAACAAAGGCTTTACGCTCATTACCGGCAGTTTTTGAAAAAAAAACCGCATAAGCAAATCGGCCAGGAACCAGTAAAAAAGGTACTGATTAACAATATCAAAAGGATCCTTGTCAGGAAGATTCTCTTTTAATAATGGGTAGAGGCCTATTCCTAATCCAAAAAAGACAAGAATAAAATAGAGGGCTATAAAAACAAGAAAAATATTTAAGGCGACACTTTTTTGCCAATAAGACGACCGAATAAATTGTTTCCATTCTAATCCTATAAAATCTGATACCATCAAGTTTGGTTTTTGGTACAGCTAAAATAAAATATGTTAGACAAAAAACCTTAAGAATATTCGAATTTTCCGTAAATACTGCTTATGCTGAGTTTTTTAGTTTTTGATTTTTCAACCCTGCCAACAATCTGAGCATTAACTCCAAAAGATTTAGAAATATTGATGAGGTCTTCAGCAACCTCTTGGGGTACATATAATTCCATGCGATGGCCGCAGTTAAATACCTGATACATTTCTTTCCAATTGGTTTGGGATTGCTCCTGAATCAATTTGAACAATGGGGGAACTTCAAATAAATTATCCTTGATGATATGAAGTTCTTCAACAAAATGAAGGATTTTGGTTTGCGCACCGCCACTGCAGTGAACCATACCATGAATATTGTCTCTGTGTTGCTGCAACATCTTTGTGATGATGGGTGCATAAGTCCTTGTAGGTGATAGCACCAATTTTCCTGCATCTAAAGGAACGCCATTCACCGCATCGGTAAGTTTTGCGTTTCCTGAATAAACAAGGTCAGCTGGAACGGCGTGGTCAAAACTTTCAGGATATTTTTCGGCAAGATATTTACCAAACACATCATGACGGGCGCTGGTCAAGCCATTACTGCCCATACCCCCGTTGTATTCTTTTTCATAGTTGGCCTGCCCATACGAAGCCAATCCCACAATTACATCACCATCACAAATATTAGCATTGTCAATAACATCCTTTCTTTTAAGTCGGGCGGTGACCGTAGAATCTACGATAATTGTTCTTACCAAGTCTCCAACATCTGCCGTTTCACCACCGGTTGAATGAATTTTTACGCCAAAATCATTTAATTCCTTTAATAATTCTTCACTACCATTAATGATGGCCGAAATAACTTCTCCGGGAATCAGGTTTTTATTTCTTCCTATAGTAGATGACAACACAATATTATCAGTAGCCCCAACGCACAACAAGTCGTCGATATTCATAATCAGTGCATCCTGGGCTATTCCTTTCCAAACGCTCGTGTCACCGGTTTCTTTCCAGTACATATAAGCAAGTGACGATTTAGTGCCTGCTCCATCTGCATGCATCACCAAACAATAGTCCTCATCACCAGTAAGATGATCAGGAACAATTTTACAAAAAGCCTTTGGAAACAAACCCTTGTCTACGTTCTTGATGGCTTTATGTACGTCCTCTTTCTGTGCCGAAACACCCCTTAAGTCATATCTGTTATCCGAAGTACTCATCTTAATTCTTTTTAATCAATAAATATAAGTACTTTTTATTGTAGTCAATGATCGCTTTTCCTTTGTGTAGAATATCAGCTCCAATGATCCCCTGTATAGGGTTAACCTCCTGTTTTTCAAGCGCATTGTTAATGTGTTGGAGGCTGATCAGTATCAATGCTATTTTTTTTATTTTAAATTTACCGATGCTTATCTCGTTCTTCGAAGAAATCAAGGTGTCTATTTCGCTAGGACCTGCACCGCTCGCCTTGTGTTCAGATTCTTTGGTATTAAGCTTGAAAAACTCAATATCTTCCATGCCAAGGCAGGATTTGGAAGCACCGGTATCCAAAATAAACCGGCCTTTAATCCCATTGATTTTCGCTTTGATCTCAAAATGATTTGTCGCGGTTTTTTTTAATTTAACCCTAACGTATCCACGATCAAATAAAAATTGTTTCAGGTCCTGCATATCTTAAACAACTGATTTAAATTGTTCCAGAAACCTCACGTCATTCTCGTAGAACATTCTAATATCCGGAATCTGATAAAGTAACATTGCAATTCTCTCTATACCCATTCCAAAAGCATAACCCGTATAGATTTCGGGATCGATATTGGCATTTTTCAACACATTAGGATCAACCATTCCGCAGCCCATGATCTCCAGCCAACCAGTTCCTTTGGTAATTTTATAGTCGATTTCCGTTTCCAGTCCCCAATAAATATCAACTTCTGCGCTGGGTTCGGTAAAAGGAAAATAAGATGGTCGTAACCTGATCTTTGATTTACCGAACATTTCTTTTGTAAAATATAAAAGGGTTTGTTTCAGATCTGCAAACGACACATCGGTGTCAATATACAGCCCTTCAACTTGATGAAAAATACAATGCGCTCTAGCTGATATATCTTCATTTCTAAAAACCCTTCCCGGGGATATAGTACGAATAGGAGGTTTATGATTTTCCATATACCTCACTTGTACTGAAGAAGTGTGCGTTCGAAGTAAGATGTCAGGGTCTTTTTCAATAAAAAAAGTATCCTGCATGTCTCTTGCCGGATGGTATTCGGGCAGGTTTAAAGCAGTGAAATTATGCCAGTCGTCTTCAATCTCAGGGCCTTCAGAAACATTAAAACCAATTCTGGAAAAAACTTCGATGATCTGATTTTTTACGATGGAGATTGGATGCCTTGCACCAAGCTGAACTGATTCGCCTGGTCTGCTGAGGTCACCATAAACTTTTTTGTCACTTTGTTTTTGCTCAAGCGATCCCTTGAGTTCATTGATTTTATCTGTCGCCGAATTACGCAAATGATTTAGGGATTGACCAATCTCTTTTTTCAAAGAAGGTTCAACCTCTTTAAAAGCTTCAAAAAGTTGTTTCAATATTCCCTTGCTCCCTAAATACTTGATTCTAAATGCTTCAATCTGTTCTGAACTATCAGTTCTAAAATCTTGGATATCATTTAAATGGTCATTTATTTTTTGCTTCATCCTCTAAATAAATTTAGATGGCAAATTTACATTTTTTTGTTGGATTTTGGTTTTTATTGAAAGCAAATTTAAGGGTCAGTGACGCTTGAAATTTGGTCCAAATTATAAGGGTAAAATAAGCGGAAATTATATGATCATTCCTTAGCGGGTTATTGGGAAATTAATTATTTTTGCTATGAAAAAATCAAGTATTAATAATTTAAGCCTAGTAAAATTATGAAGTCAAAAATAAATGCCTTTATGAAAGAAATTGAGGAGCGTAATGGTCATGAGTCAGAATTCATGCAAGCTGTTCAAGAAGTAGCGGAAACTGTAATTCCCTATATCGTTAGTCAGGATATTTATCACGGTAAGAATGTTTTGATGCGTATGGTAGAGCCGGAAAGGGCAATTACCTTTCGCGTTTCCTGGGTAAACGATGAGGGAGAGATCATGGTAAACAGAGGTTATCGTATTCAAATGAATTCAGCCATAGGCCCTTATAAAGGGGGTTTGCGTTTTCATCCAACGGTAAACATGAGTATTTTAAAGTTCTTGGCCTTTGAACAGGTGTTCAAAAATAGTCTGACAACCTTGCCTATGGGAGGTGGAAAAGGAGGCTCTGATTTTGATCCAAAAGGGAAATCGGATAATGAGATTATGAGATTCTGCCAAAGTTTTATGAGCGAATTATATCGTCATATTGGCCCTAATACAGATGTTCCTGCCGGTGATATAGGTGTAGGAGGAAGAGAGATTGGTTATTTGTATGGTATGTACAAACGCTTAAAAAATGAATTTACGGGAGTGCTAACAGGAAAAGGTATCTCATGGGGTGGATCTTTGATCCGTCCGGAAGCTACTGGCTATGGTACGGTCTATTTCGCAGAAAATATGCTTAAGACAAGAAATGATTCTTTGAAAGGGAAAACAGTGTTGGTTTCCGGATCTGGAAATGTTGCCCAATACGCAACAGAGAAAGCCACTCAGTTGGGCGCTAAAGTTGTAACCCTATCCGATTCATCCGGGTATATTTTGGATACTGAGGGCATCGATGCTGAAAAATTAGCTTTTGTGATGGACCTTAAGAATGTTAGAAGAGGGCGTATCAATGAATACGTAAAGCAATATCCATCTGCTAAGTTTGTAGCTGGAAAAACACCTTGGAATGAGAAATGTGATATAGCGATGCCTTGTGCCACTCAGAATGAGTTAAATGGGGATGATGCCAAAGCGCTTCTGTCAAATGGCTGTTTTGTAATAAGTGAAGGTGCGAACATGCCATCTAATTTAGATGCGGTTCATACTTTTATTGAGGCTAAGATCTTATATGCACCAGGGAAGGCATCTAATGCTGGAGGTGTTGCTACTTCAGGATTAGAAATGAGTCAGAACTCGTTGCGTTTGAATTGGACAAGAGAAGAGGTAGATGGTAAATTAAAGGATATCATGACTGACATTCACGATTCTTGTATTAAATATGGTAAAGATGAAGATGGCTATATTGATTATGTAAAAGGAGCCAATATTGCTGGATTTGTTAAGGTAGCAGACGCTATGTTAGCACAAGGTGTGGTTTAGTATACTACATAGGTAATAAAAAAAACCTTTCGTTGACTAACGAAAGGTTTTTTTTGTGTTGTTAAATAGCTGTTATTTAACACTATTCATATAAGCCGCTATTGCTTCAAGTTCAGTAGCGTTAAGATCCTTAACAAATCCGTCAAGATTAGCCTTCATAATGGCTACTTGTCCTGGGTCAGTTTCAACAATAGCTTCCTGGGTGCCTTTTAAAAAATCAACCAGACTTGCGTCGTCCTGATCATACACTTTTACAATATCCTTTATAGAAGGTCCAACGATCTTTGCATCTAATTGATGACAGGATACACAGGTTTTGTCAGTAAAGAGTTTTTCGCCCATGGCCAATAGATCTTCTCCAGCTGCTTTTGGTTCTTCCTTTGTTGATTCAACTTCCTTTTTAACGTCTTCTTTTTTAGTTTCTCCACAACTAATGATTAATAGGGAAAAAACCGCAAATACAAAAAGTATTTTTTTCATGATTAAAATATTTCAGGTTAAATTATTGTACAAATTTATCATAAAAAAGTAAATTTCGACTATGTTAGGGAGATATATTTAGGTCATAAAAAACTAATGCTTGATAAACGGTAAAAAGTAGTAAATTTGCACTTTAATTAAGAGATGATGATTGATAAGTTAAGAATAGTGAAACAGCGATTTGACGAGATTTCAGATCTGATTATCCAACCGGATATCATGGTAGATCAAAAGCGCTATGTCAAGCTAAACAAGGAGTACAAGGACCTTCAGAAAATTGTTGAAAAAGGAGAGGTGTATGAAGGCGCTATTTCTAACCTTAATGAAGCAAAAGAAATAATCTCTGAAGGCGCGGATGACGAGATGGTTGAGATGGCGAAAATGGAAGTTGAAGAAGCGAATGAAAAAATATCAAAACTTGAAGAGGAAATTAAATTTTTATTGATTCCGAAAGACCCTGAAGATTCCAAAAACGTAATTATGGAAATACGAGGAGGAACGGGTGGAGACGAAGCGAGTATTTTTGCCGGCGATCTTTATCGGATGTACACAAAATTTGCTTCTGAAAAAGGGTGGAGAGTAGAACTTGAAGATTTGAGTGAGGGTACATCTGGAGGTTTTAAAGAGATTATATTTAGCATATCAGGAGAAGAAGTTTACGGGACATTGAAATTTGAATCAGGCGTACACAGGGTACAGCGGGTGCCTCAAACTGAGACCCAGGGAAGGGTGCATACTTCTGCCGCTACGGTTATGGTTTTACCAGAAGCTGAAGAATTTGATATTGATTTAAAAATGAGTGATGTGAGGGTTGATTATTATTGTGCCTCAGGTCCCGGTGGACAGTCAGTAAATACTACCTATTCAGCAGTGCGTTTGACCCACATTCCTACTGGTGTTGCCGCCCAATGTCAGGACCAAAAATCGCAACACAAAAATAAGGACAAGGCCTTTAAAGTATTGCGATCACGTATTTACGAATTGGAATTAGAAAAGAAGCTTCTGGAAGACTCAAAGAAGCGCAAGACCTTAGTGGCTAGTGGTGATAGATCAGCGAAAATCAGGACCTATAATTATCCACAAGGAAGAGTAACTGAGCACAGAATCGGGCTCACCTTATATGATTTGAGTGGTGTTATCAATGGTGATATTAGCAAAATTATTGAAGAGTTAAAATTGGCTGAAAATGCTGAGAAACTAAAGACAGAAACCGAATTTTAATACCCAAACCTGGAACATAAGATCTGATTGTTGCTTCTGATTAGAATTAACGAACGGCTCTTTCAACAAATAAACGCAACTATAGCGCATAAAAAAACCTGAGGAATTTCCTCAGGTTTTTTTTATAATAAGCAAGAATTAATTTTTATTTTACTTTGTCTACAACTGCTTTGAAAGCTGCTGGGTTGTTCATGGCTAGATCGGCAAGAACTTTTCTGTTCAAATCGATGTTATTAGCTTTGATTTTACCCATAAATTGTGAATAGGACAAGCCGTGTTCCCGAGCTCCTGCGTTGATACGCTGAATCCATAGTCCACGGAAGTTTCTTTTGTTTTGTTTTCTGTCGCGGTATGCGTAAACCATTGCTTTCTCAATTGCATTTTTAGCAACGGTATATACGTTTTTACGTCTACCAAAGAACCCTTTGGCTTGTTTTATAATCTTTTTTCTACGAGCCCTTTTGGCTACTGAATTTACTGATCTTGGCATGTTTTAAATTTTTTTGTGTGAGGCAGATTTAAAAATCATTTATTGGCACTAACACATGGTTTATAATTAATTACCTTTTAAACCTTGCGGTTTATGTTAAACACAATTGTTGTTTGACATTGGCAACGTCAGCTTTGTGTACCAAACCGGCGTGCGTCAACTTCAATTTACGTTTCTTACTTTTTTTGGTCAAAATATGACTCTTAAAAGCGTGTTTTCTTTTAATCTTACCGGTACCCGTTAATCTGAAACGTTTTTTAGCACTGGATTTAGTCTTCATTTTAGGCATCTTCTTCCTATTTTATTACTTGCTTATTATTAATTTTCTTTATTTCTTCTTTTTAGAAGCGATGAACATGGTCATTCTTTTCCCTTCTAATCTTGGCATTTGCTCAACCGTACCATAATCTTCCAATTCCTGAGCAAGCCTCAAAAGCAATATTTGCCCCTGATCTTTAAATACAATTGATCGTCCTTTAAAAAACACATAAGCCTTGAGCTTGGCACCCGATTCTAAAAATTTAATCGCATGTTTCTTTTTGAATTCAAAATCGTGTTCATCTGTATTAGGTCCAAACCTGATTTCTTTTACAACCACCTTCGTGGCTTTGGCTTTTATAATCTTATCTCGTTTCTTTTGCTCATAAAGAAACTTTTTGTATTCAATAATTTTACAAACTGGTGGAACAGCCTTTGGTGATATCTCTACAAGGTCCAATTCCAATTCTGCCGCCATATCTCTGGCTTTCCTTATAGGATAGACTCCAACCTCCACATTATCTCCAACAAGACGCACTTCAACCGCATCTATTCTGTGATTTATCTTGTGTAAATCTTCTTTAATTATTCTCCAAGGTTTTCTAACCCCTCTGTTCTTTCTAATTGCTATAACTGTATATTTTTACTTCCGTTAGGATTGGTTAAATTTTAAAATTGTTGTAATGTTTTGTCAATTTCCTCTTTAATGAGCCCTTTAAACTTTTCTATTGAAAATGTCCCCAGATCTCCTTCACCATGTTTTCTGACCGAAACAGTACCCTCTTTTTCTTCGTTCTCACCGATAATTAGCATAAATGGAATTTTACTTAATTCCGCATCTCTAATTTTCCTCCCAATCTTTTCATTGCGATTGTCAGCGAGGGCGCGAATTTCGGAATTTTCTAGCAAATTTAAAACATTTTTGGTATAATTTTCGTATTTCTCGCTAATTGGTAGTAAAATAACCTGTTCAGGGGTGAGCCATAAGGGGAAATTACCTCCCGTATGCTCAATTAGGATGGCAACAAATCGTTCCATAGACCCAAAAGGAGCGCGATGAATCATTACAGGTCGATGTAATTGATTGTCGGATCCTTTGTAAGTTAAGTCAAATCTTTCAGGTAAAGTATAGTCAACCTGTATAGTTCCCAGTTGCCAGCTTCTTCCCAGAACGTCTTTAACCATAAAGTCTAGTTTAGGTCCGTAAAATGCCGCTTCGCCATATTTGATAATGGTATTCAAACCTTTTTCCTCAGCCGACTTCATTATAGCAGACTCTGCCTTTTCCCAATTTTCATCGCTACCAATATATTTTTCTTTATTATCAGGGTCTCGCAAGGAGATTTGGGTTGTAAAATCCTCAAAACCAAGAGAATTGAAAACGTAAAGAACAATGTCAATTACCGCATTAAATTCATCGTTCAATTGTTCAGGTGTGCAAAATATATGCGCATCGTCTTGAGTAAATCCTCTAACACGAGTTAGTCCATGTAATTCACCGCTCTGCTCATAACGATATACTGTTCCAAATTCAGCAAATCTTTTAGGTAATTCTTTATAAGAATAGGGTTTTGCATTGTAAATTTCACAATGATGAGGGCAATTCATAGGTTTTAACAAAAACTCTTCATTGTCTTTTGGAGTGTGAATGGGTTGAAAACTATCCTCCCCATATTTTTCATAATGTCCCGAGGTAACATAAAGTTCCTTTTGACCTATATGAGGGGTGATTACCATTTCATATCCGGCTTTCTTCTGCGCTTTTTTGAGAAAGTTTTCCAACCGTTCTCTAAGGGCAGCTCCTTTTGGGAGCCACAGAGGTAAACCCTGTCCAACTTTCGCTGAAAACGTAAACAATTCCAGATCCTTGCCTAATTTACGGTGATCTCTTTTTTTTGCTTCCTCGAGTAATTCAAGGTATTCTTTTAACTCTTTTTGTTTTGGGAATGAAATACCATATACCCTTGTGAGTTGCGGATTGTTTTCATTGCCTCGCCAATATGCACCGGCAACGCTCATTATTTTTATCGCTTTTATAATTCCCGTATTGGGGATATGACCACCTCTGCAAAGGTCTGTAAAATCACTATGGTCACAAAAGGTAATATCTCCGTCAGTTAAATTTTCAATGAGCTCAACCTTGAATACATTTCCTTCATCCTTGTAATATTTGAGGGCATCTGCTTTGGATACCTCTCTCATCTGAAATTCAAATTTCTGACGAGCGAATTCCAGCATTTTATCTTCAATCTTTTTGAAGTCATTTTCTGAAATAGTCTGGTCTCCAAAATCAACGTCATAATAAAACCCGTTATCAATGGCAGGACCGATGGTAAGTTTGGCTTCTGGATAGAAATGAAGAATAGTTTGAGCGAGTAAATGTGCTGAAGAATGCCAAAATGCTTTTTTGCCTTCAGGATTATTCCAGGTGAAGAGAGTAAGGGGCCCATCAGTGGTAAGCTCGGTTTTTGTTTCAACAGTTTGTCCGTTGAATTCAGCAGAAATAACATTTCTAGCAAAACCTTCGCTAATACTCAGGGCAACTTCATGAGGAGTCGTGTTCTTGACAAACTCCCTGACACTCCCGTCTGGTAAAATAATCTTGATCATACTTTGATATTTATAAGGGAGCAAAGATACATATCAGAATTTAATTTGAGTTAAGATTGTCAACGTAAAATTTAATGGCATATAAGACTTAAAAAAGGATATAGTATTATGGTGTACCCGTATTTTAAGATCAGCATTATACTTGCTTCCCTGTCTAAATGTTTAAAAATTTTCTACTGTAGAAAGGGCGGATTTCCAACAAGTTGACGGAATTGAAAAAATATTATATAAAAAAGCTCAAAAAATATTAGGTTGATATGAATAATTGATTGTATTTTTGCAGCCGCTTAAAAACAGTAATACTGTTGTTTTGAAAGCTAAGTTCAAGAGTGAAATCAGGTTAAAATAATAACCATAAAATATTTTAATATTTTATTTGGTGATTAGGAAAAATGGTTTTATTTTTGCACCCGCTTTGAAGGAGTAGAATTTAGGTGAGAGGGAGAAGAGCGAGGAGAAGGAATAAGTAGTTCATTGAAAATATTGAAGATTGACAGCGTAACAAAGAGAGTAGAATTATTTGTTTATTATGTTTGATTTATCAGATATAATTCCGAGTCATTTTTTTTAGAGACAAACGTCGTACAAGAAATTTAAGAATTTATACGATGGAGAGTTTGATCCTGGCTCAGGATGAACGCTAGCGGCAGGCTTAACACATGCAAGTCGAGGGGTAACAGGTTTTAGTTTACTAGATTGCTGACGACCGGCGCACGGGTGAGTACCGCGTATACAATTTACCTTTTACAGGAGAATAGCCCAGAGAAATTTGGATT
>JAUXCI010000023.1 GCA_030618945.1 Flavobacteriaceae bacterium | reverse complement strand
TGGTACAGCGGCGATGGCTATTGCCTTGACCATGGCGACCCTGGCATTTAACAATGCCACTTATGAGTTTAGTGAGACGACTTTGGCGAAAATAGAAAATAAAGAAATGAGATCCGCATTGTCCAGTTTAGAGGGTCAGTCATTTCATTCTCAAAAGGAAATTTTTGCAGCCGCAGGCCCTTTGTTGAATGAGGAGCAATTATTCAGTTTTAAGCGGAATGAGATCAAGAATTTTATCAGTATCAATGCTACGCTTGTATTGATTGCAATTCTGTTATACGTAGCTGCATTTGCCATTTCCTTGGGCCCTGTTATGTGGACCTTATTATCCGAAATATTCCCTGGTCATATAAAGGGAATTGCCATTTCGGTAGTTGGATTCTTCAATTCCTTGGTAAGCTATACAGTTACTCAATTCTTTCCTTGGGAACTCACAAACTTGGGCCCCACAATAACATTTGCGATTTACGCAGTTATGGCGGTTTTATCATTATTATTTGTAAAGAAATACGTGATAGAAACCAAAGGGAAAAGTTTGGAAGAAGTAGAGGAATTATTAATCAATTGATTGTAAAAGTTTAATCTGCAAAAGATATCTCCCAGAGTGGAATATAGAAATTCTGCAAAAAAAAAACAGATAATGAGTAAAAATCAAATTTATATAGGAAACAATAAAACGTCCTTTGACGCAAAAGAAATTAAGGGGAATTTAATTTATTTTGATAAGGAAAATTATTATAAAATTTCCAATAGTGATGCCATGAGGCCTTTTTTTATGAGCCTTGTAAGCGATTCGAACCATTGGATGTTTATTTCCAGTAATGGAGGCCTGTCAGCTGGTAGAAAGGATGCTGAATCGTCTTTGTTCCCTTATTATACAGACGACAAAATAACAGAATCGGCTGATATCACAGGAAGTAAAACGATCTTACAAATTCATAAGGAGAGCAAAACCTATTTATGGGAGCCTTTTTCTGAAAGATATGCCGGTATCTATCAAATTCAAAGAAACCTTTATAAAAACAGTTTTGGGAATAAGGTGATTTTTGAGGAAACGAATAAAGATTTGGGCATGACCTTCAGATACCAGTGGAATTCAAGTAATGAATTCGGGTTTGTAAAAAAATCGACTTTAATTAATGATGCTACTTCGGCAATTGAAGTTACTGTTTTAGACGGTATTCAGAATATTCTTCCTTATGGAGTTAATGCAGGTTTACAAAATGACAGGAGTAATTTAGTTGATGCCTATAAGAAATGTGAATTAGAAGCAGAAGTTGGCATAGGAATATATGCTTTAAGTGCGATCATAGTGGATAAAGCAGAACCTAGCGAGGCACTTAAGGCGACTACGGTATGGTCCTCTGGAATTGATAATCCAAAATATTTACTCTCTTCTTTACAAATTGATAAGTTCAGAAAGGGACAAAAAATTACTCAGGAAGTAGATATTAAAGCTGAGAAAGGCGCTTATTTTGTTTGTTCCGAACTTACTTTAGAACCTAATTCTGAAAAATCCTGGATTTTGGTAGCAAATGTCAACCAAACCATGGTGAACATCAATGAAATTGCTGAATTGATTAAAAAGGGAACAGACCTTAGTGAAATAGTTCAGAAAGATATCGAAGCAGGATCAAAAAAATTATTAGAGTTGAATGCTGCTTCAGACGGGGTGCAATTAACTGCGGATAAGTTGATGAATACCAGGCATTTTTCAAATACCCTCTTCAATATTATGAGAGGCGGTATTTTTGATGATGGGTATCAAATTGAAAAATGGGATTTTGTAAAATATCTGGAAACCGCGAACAAAAAAGTATTCAAGAAAAAGGAAGCTCTTTTGAAAAATCTTCCGGCCTTATTTACCCTGGGCCATTTAAAAGATTTGGCTCACAATGATAAGGATAAAAACTTTAAAAGATTAGCCATTGAATACATGCCTCTTAAATTTAGCAGACGACATGGTGACCCGAGCAGGCCTTGGAACAAATTTTCAATCAATACAACGAGTGAATTAGACGGTTCAAAAATTTTGGACTATGAAGGTAACTGGAGAGATATATTTCAAAACTGGGAAGCTTTAGCACATTCCTATCCTGAATTTATTGAAAGTATGATTCATAAATTCTTGAACGCTACAACCTTTGATGGATACAATCCTTACCGAGTAACAAAAGACGGTTTCGATTGGGAAAAAATAGAAGCTGACGATCCATGGTCGTATATTGGGTATTGGGGCGATCATCAAATCATCTATTTATTAAAATTTTTAGAGTTTATAGAAGATCACTATCCCAATAAACTGGCAACCTATTTTGATCGCGATATTTTTGTTTATGCCAATGTGCCTTACAGAATAAAAAGTTACGATGATATCTTGATGAATCCTAAGGATACCATAGAGTTTGATCATGAGGCAGATGAAAAAATTACACAAAAAAGATCAGAATTAGGCGCAGATGGGGCTTTACTAAGAGATGAAAACTTTTTTATCTATAAAGTAAATCTTATTGAAAAATTATTGGCAACTGTGTTGGCAAAAGTGTCAAACTTTATTCCTGAAGGAGGAATATGGATGAATACGCAAAGACCAGAATGGAATGATGCCAACAATGCCTTAGTAGGTAACGGGGTCTCCATGGTAACGCTGTACTATCTCAGAAGGTTCTTACATTTCTTTGAAGGAATCGTTAAAAATATGCCTGATGAAGACAGCGAAGTATCATTGGAACTAGCCCAATTTTTTAATAAAGTGCTGAAAACTTTTACTGAGAATAAATCTATTCTATCAGGGAAAGTTTCGGATAAAGATAGAAAGACCGTTTTAGACGGCTTAGGAAATGCCGGTAGTGATTTTAGGACAGGTATTTATGAAAATGGTTTTTCAAGTGATAAAGATGCAGTTTCGAAAAATGATTTACTCCGTTTTATAGAAATCTCGAAACAATACTTAGATCACACCATAGACGCAAATAAAAGAGAAGACAACTTATTCCATGCATACAATTTAATGACGGTAGAGAATGATTTGGAAGTTTCTATCTCCTACTTACCTGAAATGTTAGAAGGTCAGGTAGCCGTATTAAGTTCTGGATACATCTCAGGAAAAGCTTCATTAGAATTGTTAGATGCCTTAAAAAACAGTGCTTTGTTCAGGTCCGATCAGTACAGTTATATCTTGTATCCGAATAAAGAATTACCGCGATTTGATCAAAAGAATAATATTGCTGCTGAAAAAGTTAAAGCATCCGCTTTATTGCATCTATTGTTACAAAATGGGAACAACCGAATTGTTGAAAAAGACGTTCAAGGAAATTATCATTTTAATGGAACATTTAATAATGCAGAAAGCCTAAAAGTAGCCTTGTCTCAATTACCGGAAAAGTACGATTCACTTGTTGAAAAAGAGACAAAACTACTTTTGGACATTTTTGAAGACATTTTTGATCATAAATCTTTTACAGGAAGATCTGGAACCTTTTATGGGTATGAAGGCTTAGGCTCTATATATTGGCACATGGTTTCAAAATTAGTTTTAAGCATTCAGGAAACCTGTTTAGTAGCTATTAAAAACGGGGAAGATGATGTTACCATTGGTAAATTGTTAGACCATTATTATGAAGCAAATGAAGGTATTGGAGTACATAAATCTCCAGAATTATACGGTGCTTTTCCAACCGATCCATATTCACACACACCAGGGAGTAAAGGGGCACAACAACCTGGAATGACCGGACAGGTTAAAGAAGATGTTTTAAGCAGATTTGGCGAATTAGGTGTATCTGTTTCAGAAGGTAAAATCATGTTTAATCCTCGTTTGCTTAGGAAAGAAGAATTTCTAAAAAATGCTAAAACCTTTACATATGTAGCTATAGACAAGGAGGTAAAAGAGATTCAAGTGGTAAAAGATTCACTTTGTTTTACCTATTGCCAGATTCCAATTATTTATAAACTTTCTGAAAAGGAGGCCTTAAATGTTGAGTTTAATCAAGGCCCTTCTTTAGCGTTTACTGACTTAAGTATTGATTTGAACACTAGTAAAAAGGTTTTTGAAAGAACAGGAGAGATCAGTCAGATTATTGTTTCAATTAAAAAATAGTTGTAAAATGAAATTTAGATTAAATATTTTATTCATTATTTTAATTACAAGTATTGGATGTGTAGATAAGACAAAAAAAGAATCAGAGATTGTCATTAAAGAAAAATCTTTGACAGCAGCTGATATCTTAGGAAACCCGGATTATTTGGCCATGTCCTATGGAGGATATAGAAATTTTAACCATGCTATAGAACCAACATTAGCCGAACTTAAAGAGGATATGAAACTTCTTTCTGCAATGGGCGTTGGAATTGTTCGTACCTATAAATTGCATTTGCCACATGCGTCAAATCTTGTAAAGGCAATTAGCGAGATTAAACAAGAAGATCCAAGTTTTGAAATGTATGTTATGCTTGGAATATGGATAGATTGTAAAAATGCTTGGACAGACCAACCCTTGGTTCATAGTGAAGAGAGCGAACGAAACAAAGTTGAAATTGAATCAGCAGTAACTTTAGCTAATACATATCCAGATATTGTTAAGGTATTAGCTGTTGGTAACGAAGCAATGATACATTGGCAGGCTGGTTATTTTGTCGAGCCCTGGATCATATTAAAATGGGTAAATCATCTACAAGAGTTAAAAAAAACAGGGAAACTTTCTAAAGATTTATGGATCACAAGTTCTGATGACTTTGCCTCTTGGGGTGGAGGTGAAACCGAGTATCATACCGAAGATCTTGAAAAACTATATCATGCCGTGGACTATGTTTCGATGCATACCTATCCTTATCATAATACGCATTATAATCCTGCATTTTGGGGAGTTCCAGAAGATGAAAATAGTCTATCAGATATTGAAAGAATAGATGCTGCCATGCTTCGTGCCAAAGCCTTTGCCATATCCCAATATGACAGCGTTTCAAGCTATATGAAAAGTATTGGTGTTGACAAACCCATTCATATTGGTGAAACAGGATGGGCCACCGTTTCAAATGGCTTTTACGGCCCAACAGGGTCAAGAGCTACTGATGAATACAAGGAAGCAGTATATTATAATCTCGTGAGAGATTGGACAAATAAGGCTGGCATATCTTGTTTTTATTTCGAAGCCTTTAATGAGCCATGGAAAGATTCAACTAATACAAAAGGATCTGAAAATCATTTTGGCTTATTCACAGTTGATGGTCAGGCAAAACATGCCTTATGGGAGATGGTTGATAATGGAACTTTTGACGGCTTAACAAGAGGTGGAAAAGCCATCACAAAAACCTTCGGAGGAGACAAAGATGCTTTAATGAAAACTGTATTGCTGCCGCCAACATCTAAATAGATGAAGAATAACAATAGTACCTATTCAATAATTTTATCATTCTAATCAAACACTAATCAAACTAAACAGATGTCTACAGTCTCTAAAAAAGTTCCATTCGGTCAAAAAATTGCTTTTGGAATTGGAATGCTCGCAAATCAAATGTTCCCGGCAGCGATGGGAATCTTTATGGTAGTATTGGTTCAAGACTTAGGTTTTCCTGGCTGGATGTGGGGTGTAATATTTTTTGCACCCAGACTTTTTGATTCTATCACAGATCCAATTATGGGCTTTATTTCAGATAATACAAAATCAAAATGGGGAAGACGCAGACAATATGTACTGCTAGGTGCAATAATAATGGGAATCTCCTTTTCAATTCTATGGCAATTGCAAAGAGAAAATGGTGTAGATTATAATTTCACTTATTTCATGATATGGTCTTTTGTGTTTTATTTAGGATTAACAATTTTCAGTGTGCCTTATGTTGCCATGGGATATGAAATGAGTGATGATTTCCATGAACGAACCAATATTATGGCTGTTGCGCAATGGATTGGACAATGGGCATGGGTTATAGCACCTTGGTTTTGGGTAATAATGTACGAACCGGAATGGTTTGAATCTGCTGATGTTGCAACAAGAACGATAGCCGTTTGGGTAGGCGTTATTTGTATGATTTTCGCGATGGTTCCAGCCATTTTTATTAAAAGTAAATCTACAGTAAACGAAGATTATGCACCCTTAAATGTAAAAAATATCGGAAGCAGTTTTAATGGAATTATTGATGGTTTTGTAGAGGCTTTTAAAAATAAACCGTTTAGAAAATTATGCATTGCCACTTTTTTGGTGTTCAATGCTTTTAATACAGTTGCTGCTTTTACTTTTTTCATTGTTGTATATTATTTATTTAGTGGGGATGCTGCTGCCGCCGGATTATGGCCTACGCTTTTTGGTAGCGTAGGTGCTTTATCTACAACCTTCTTGGTTATTCCAATAGTAACGAGAATGTCGAAAGTAATGGGTAAGAAAAGAGCCTTTTTAGCATCTCAAAGTATTTCAATTGTAGGATATCTTATGCTTTGGTTTTTATTTATACCTGGAAAACCATATATGTTCATTTTTGCCTTACCATTCTTTGCCTTTGGAATAGGGAGTTTATTTACTCTTATGATGTCTATGACGGCAGATGTAATTGACCTTGATGAATTAAATACGGGATTACGTAGAGAAGGTGTTTTTGGAGCCATATACTGGTGGATGGTAAAATTTGGATTTGCAATAGCAGGATTATTGAGTGGCCTAATCTTGTCAATTATAGGTTTTGATGCAGATGCTGCCTCACAGACTGATGGAGCAATAACCGGATTAAGACTTTTCTTTTCCGGCTTACCCATATTAGGGACTCTAATTGCAATTTTAGTAATGCGCGGTTATGATATGACCGAAGAACGAGCACAAGAAATAAGTGCTGAATTAGAAAAACGTAAACAAAATATTGTAATTAAATAATTCAACATATTATGTGGTTAAAAAATATAGTTTTTTTACTTTTTTTAGTGCCTTCCATAAGCTCGTGTCAAAGTGGACGACAATTGGTATGGGAGGAGAATTTTGACGGAAATGAATTAGATTTTGAAATCTGGAATTTGGAACTTGGAGATGGATGCCCGAACCTGTGTGGTTGGGGCAATAATGAGGCTCAGGTTTATACCAATTCAAATTATAAGGTTGAAAATGGTTTCCTGAGTTTGGTTGCAAAGAAATCAGGTGATACATATACTTCGGCCAGAATTAACTCAAAAAACAAAAAGGAGTTCCTATATGGCAAAATTGAAGTTAGGGCCAAATTAGCCCTTGGAAAAGGATTGTGGCCCGCCTTTTGGATGTTGGGTTCAAACATTGACGAGGTAGGTTGGCCAGCTAGCGGCGAAATTGATATTTTGGAATACGTAGGCAGAGAGCCTAATTCAATTTTCACTACACTGCATACCACAGATAGTCATGGTAGCTCAAAAAATACGAGAAAGGGTAAAATCAAAGGTATTGAAGATGGCTTTCATACTTATGCCATTGACTGGGGCCAAAAAAGCATTGCTTTTTATATTGACGACCAGCTCTTTTATACTTTTGAGCCCAAAGAAATAAACCCTGAAATATGGCCCTTTGACCAACCATTTTACTTGCTTCTCAACCTTGCCATTGGCGGTAACTTTGGTGGCCATGACATTGATGACAGTATTTTCCCAGAAGAGTTTGTAATTGATTATATAAGAGTATATCAATGATTTATAGGTGAATTAATTCTTAAAATGCATGATAAAAATTGTGTTTTTAATAAAAAATTTCTTCTATATTGCAGCGCATATTTTTTAAATTCACTTACTTATTATGGGACAAGCTAGTACAAAAAGAATCAACATTTACTTTATAACCATCGTGATTACCCTGGGAGGGCTCTTGTTTGGTTTTGACACGGGAGTAATCAACGGAACACAATTTTATTTTTCAAAATATTTTGAATTAACTGGATGGTTAAAAGGCTTTATCGTAAGTAGTGCCTTGCTGGGTGCTTTAGTAGGTGCCGCATCAGCGGGGGTGATCTCTAAATCTATAGGGAGGAAAAAATCTTTGCTCATCTCAGCCGTACTTTTTGGAATTTCGGCCTGGGGTTCGGGTTTACCTGCAATCTTACCCGAGTCAATATCCTTGATGGTATTTTTTAGGATTCTTGGAGGTATCGCCATTGGGATGGCTTCAATGAATGCGCCCACTTATATCGCTGAAATAGCTCCTGCTGATAAAAGAGGGAAATTAATTACTTATTATCAAATGGCTGTTGTTATAGGTTTCTTTGTGGTGTTTTTAACCACTTATGTAATCGGAAGTGAATTAACAGAACAAAATAATATTGATTTTGGTTGGAGATACATGTTCTGGTCCGAAATGATTCCGGCAACATTATTTTTTGTTTTACTTTTTATGGTACCGCAAAGTCCACGTTGGTTAATGATCAAGGGAAGAGAGGACGAAGCCTTAAACGTATTAACAAGAATTCATGGTCAGGAAATGGCTGATAGAGAATTCAAAGAAATTAAAGATTCTATACAAGACGAAGGAAAACAAAAGAAAGCATCTATTTTCCAGAAATCTTTGTTCCCAATTGTTGTCATAGGAACGGTCCTTTCTGTTTTACAACAATTTACCGGTATTAATGCAGTTTTATATTACGGTGCAGATATATTTGAACAGGCACTTGGATTTGGTAATGAAGACGTGCTGTTACAACAAATCCTTTTGGCCTCTGTAAATTTATTGTTTACGTTCATTGCCATGTATACAGTTGATAAGATTGGTAGAAAACCCTTGCTGATCATTGGAGGTGTTGGAATGTTAGCTGGTTTCTTATTGATGGGTTTCACTTTGTATTTAAGTGATTATTCTGGTGTGAATTCTGCAGGTTTACCAACAATATCTTCTACTGAAGGGATTATAAGCTTGATTGGAATCCTGATGTTTATTGGATCTTTTGCGATGTCAATGGGGCCAATTGTTTGGGTTTTATTAGCTGAGATGTTTCCTAATAGTATTAGAAGTACAGCCATGGCAATTGCGGTTGCTGCCCAATGGCTTGCGAACTATTTCGTATCCCAATCCTTCCCGATTTTGGTAGAAAGTGATGCGAACAGATTAATTGCTGATGGAGGTGTTTGGAATCAATCCTTACCTTATTTCATATTTTCAGGCTTCATCCTGTTTATCATATTCTTTACCTGGAAATGGATTCCTGAAACAAAAGGGAAAACACTCGAGGAAATGGAAGCCCTTTTTAACAAGGGAAAATCTTAAAAGGAAAAAAAAATGAAAAAGAAAAGTTTAAAACTGGATTATTATCTGGTTGTTATTGTCTTGCTTCTATTTAGTACTTTACAGTGGAGTTGTAGTGATGACGGTGATTTTAAAGAAAAAGAACAAGAAGAACAAGAGGAAGAGGTTCTCAACAGTAAAGTGCCTCTAATTGAGATTTCCTCTGATGGAGAAATTGTTGATGAACCAAAAATTAGTGGTTCGATCAAAATTACTGAAGAAGGTGTCGTTACATACGAAGGTGTTATCGGTATTGAATTTAGAGGTGCCTCGTCACAGAGTTTTGATAAAAAGTCCTTTGGAATGGAAACCTGGGATAACAATAATGAGGATATTAATGTGTCCTTGTTAGGTATGCCAGAAGAGGAAGATTGGATCCTTCACGGGCCATATAGTGATAAGTCCTTGATGAGAAACAAACTTATCTATGACCTTTCAAATGACATGGATCGTTATGCCAGCAGAACTAAATTTGTTGAATTGATCCTGAATGGCACCCATAGAGGTGTTTACGTTTTTATGGAAAAATTAAAGCGTGACAAGGACAGGATAGATATAAACAAATTAAAGGATGATGAGAATGAAGGAGAAGACCTTACAGGTGGTTATATTTTGAAAATTGATAAATTGGCGGGTGATAACCTGGGAGAGGGCTATAATGATCTGAATTCTTTTAAATCTAATTATGCGCCTCCCTTTGCTGCCTCATCCAATATTAATTTTATGTATGAATATCCTGATGCTGAAGATATTACGTCTCAGCAAAAGGAATATATTTCTACTTATGTTCGCGATTTTGAAGCGGCTTTAGTTTCTGATCAGTTTAGCGACCCTGACTTGGGGTATCAAGCTTTTATTGATGTACCTAGTTTTATTGATTTCTTTATCCTTAACGAATTAGCCAACAATGTAGATGGTTATCGGTTGAGTACCTTTATGCATAAGGAAAAAAATGAAAAACTTAATATGGGGCCCATATGGGATTTTAACCTTGCCTTTGGTAACGCCAATTATTGTGGAGGAAGCGACACGAACAGTTGGGCATATAAATTCAATGAGCGCTGCCCTGGAGATTATTGGGCCGTGCCATTCTGGTGGTACAGGTTACTCGAAGATCCTGCCTTTGTTTCTCAATTACAAGAGCGATGGAATACACTTAGAGGAGGTGTAATGTCTGACGTTAATGTCCTTTCGAAAATTGATGATTATGTGAGTCATTTAGAAACAGCAGATGCCATTGACAATAATTTTGACGTATGGAATATTTTAGGCATTTATATATGGCCGAATAATTTTGTAGGTAACAGCCATACTGCCGAAGAAACCTATCTAAAGGAGTGGATTCAGAGCAGAATGTCATGGCTTGATCAGGAGATCAATGACTTGTAGAGAGATTTACGCCCTAGGCATTCGTTTTGAAAACAATTTATTAGGAAGCTGAAATTCACTGCTGTAAAATAGTATTGCAAATTTGAATATGAATGAATCTGTCCTGCCCAGTCTTTTCTAGTAATCACAAATTACCTTAATCACAAAAAAGCATCCGTTAATGACAAAATAGTATCAATGGATTAATAAACGGATATGTAATTTTGGACTTGTAATTTTAAATTATTCGAATTAATGGCAGGATTTGAGAAGTTATCATTAAAGGAGAAATTAGGCTACGGATTAGGAGATGGAGCTGCGAATATTGCATGGAGAGGGGTAGCTACTTTTTTATTTATTTTCTATACTGATGTTTTTGGATTAAGCCCCGTAACGGTGGGTGTACTGATGTTGGTTGCACGTTTTAGCGATGGCATCAGCGATGTGCTGATGGGTGTTATTGGCGATAGGACAAAATCTAAATACGGAAAATTTCGCCCATGGATCATGTGGACTGCCATCCCCTTGGGTGTAATCCTTTCCTTATTATTTTCAAGCCCTGATCTTGGCTCGTCTGGTAAAATTGTATATGCTTATGTTACTTATATCTTTTTCACTTTAATATATACGGCTAATAACGTCCCTTATGGGGCATTGATGGCTGTAATGACCGGCGATGATAAGGAACGTACAAAGTTAGGATCCTTTAGAATGGTTGGAGCCTTTGGAGGAGGTATGCTGGTTCAGGGCGCCTTACTTTTTTTGGTTGCCTATTTTGGAAATGTAGATCCATCGATAGAAATTAACAAACTGGACGATGAGAAATATAGCGTTATAGTTTCATCTTCATCTGATGTATCTAATGTCAATATTAAAACGGAAGCAGGTATAGCTACCTTTGTTTGGGATGATTCGGCTGTAAAGCCAGAAGATAATGAGGCAACTCATACGAAAAGTTTTTCCATGGTGGCTGATAAGCAATATGCTTTTATTGTCAACGGTGAAGAAAATATAAATGAGGCAGATATTTCAATTATCGACCAAAAGCGAGGCTATAGCAATTCCATGTATGTGATGTCAGTGTTTCTTGCGCTGTTTATGTTTATAACCTTTTACACTACAAAGGAAAGGGTACTACCTCCAAAGACGCAGAAAAACAACCTTAAGCAGGATTTAAAGGATTTGATCGCCAATAAGCCATGGCTGGTATTGTTGGGAATAGGACTTTTATTCAATGTTTATAATTCCATAAAACAAGGAATTGTGATCATATATTTTAGCCATTATTTAAACAATCAATTGTTAGCGGCTTCTTTTTTAATAGCCTTGATGCTCGCTTCTGTAGCAGGGGCCATGATCACGGCTCCCTTAGGGAATCGATTGGGTAAGAAAAAGTTATTTATATACGCCTTGTTGTTTTCAGGTGCTGTTAATTCATTGTTCTTCTTTGTTGGACCCGATGATATTGGGGCAATTTTCGCGATAGGAGCCATATCCGAGTTCGCTTCTGCAATTTTCCCGACTTTATTTTTTGTTATGCTGGGTGATGCTGCCGATTATTCAGAGTTTAAAAATGGACGAAGAGCAACGGGCCTTATTTATTCGGCCGGTTCATTTGCCACCAAGTTTGGAGGCGGAATAGCCGGGGCAATTATAGGTTTGGTACTTGGCGCTTTTCACTATAACGGACAAGATGCTGTGGCAATTAAAGGTTCCATACCAGGAATAATTATGTTGATGAGTTGGATCCCGGCACTGATAACTATAGTTGCAGCAGCTTTGATGCTATTGTATCCGCTCAATCAGAAAAAGCTTGATGAAATCACCGTGGAATTGAACGAGAGAAGGCTGAAAGAGAATAATATTGATCCCGCCTGCCGGCGTGGCAGGGCTTAATTTTTTAATTTATATATAATGAAATACGGTCATTTTGATGATGCGAACAGGGAGTATGTAATTACAAACCCCAAGACTCCATATCCATGGATCAATTATTTAGGCAACGAAGATTTCTTTTCTTTAACCTCTAATACAGGGGGTGGCTACACTTTTTATAAAGATGCAAAATTCAGACGTTTAACGCGTTACAGATATAATAATGTGCCAGTTGATGACGGTGGTAAATATTTTTATATCAAAGATGGTGATACTGTATGGTCGCCTGGATGGAAGCCGGTAAAAACTGAACTCGACAGCTATGAATGCCGTCACGGGATGAGTTATACCAAAATAAAAGGATCCAAAAATGGGGTTACAACAGAAGTGCTCCAGTTTATTCCTTTGGGATTTTGGGGAGAGATTCAAAAAGTGAGCTTGACCAACAATTCTTCTGAGGCAAAGAAATTAAAACTTTTCTCTTTTATAGAGTGGGCTTTGTGGAATGCCGAAGATGACATGACCAATTTCCAAAGAAATTTTAATACGGGAGAAGTTGAAATTGAAGACAGCGTTATCTATCATAAAACAGAATTTAAGGAAAGACGAAATCATTATGCTTTTTATTCTGTAAATGCTGATATTCAGGGATATGACACTGATAGAGAGTCTTTTATTGGTCTTTATAACGGATTTGATGCCCCTGAGGTGGTTGCGGAAGGCCAACCAAAAAACACCGAAGCCCACGGATGGTCTCCGATAGCTTCACATTACCTGGAAATAGAATTAGCATCGGGTGAGTCAAAGGACCTTGTATTTATGCTAGGCTATGTTGAGGTTGAGCCAGAAGACAAATGGGAAAGTAAAGCCGTGATCAATAAAAATCCGGCTAAGGCAATGATCAACAAGTATGATACCGTTGAAAAAGTTGAAGCAGCTTATAATGAACTCAGAACGTATTGGGACGAATTACTGTGTAATATTTCTATAGAATCAGGTGATGATAAGCTTGATCGTATGGTCAATATTTGGAACCAGTTCCAATGTATGGTTACTTTTAATATGTCTCGTTCAGCCTCCTTTTTTGAATCAGGTATCGGACGAGGAATGGGCTTTAGAGATTCAAACCAGGACCTTATAGGTTTTGTCCATCAAATACCTGAAAGGGCCCGTGAACGTATCTTTGATATCGCTTCTACACAATTTGAGGACGGGTCTTGTTACCACCAGTATCAACCGCTTACCAAAAAAGGAAATTCTGCTGTTGGTGGTGATTTCAACGATGACCCACTTTGGCTGATTCTTTCAACCACGGCTTATATCAAAGAAACAGGAGATTTTTCACTCTTAGATGAAATGGTTCCTTTTGATAATGATGCATCAAGGGCCAAGCCACATTTTGAGCACTTAAAAGCTTCATTTTATCATGTGGTGAATAACCTGGGGCCTCATAAACTCCCTTTGATTGGCAGGGCCGACTGGAACGATTGTTTGAATCTGAATTGTTTTTCAGATGATCCTAACGAGTCCTTTCAAACAACTGGAAATAAAAAAGGCAGGATCGCAGAATCATTGATGATAGCGGGGCTGTTTGTAGTTTATGGCAAGGAGTATATTGAACTATGTCGTTTTACAGGTAAGGATCAGGAAGCAGATGAGGCGCAGGTGCACGTTGACCAGATGATCGAAGCGGTTAAATCACATGGATGGGATGGCGACTGGTATTTAAGGGCCTATGATTATTTTGGAAAAAAGATAGGTTCAAATGAAGCCGAGGAAGGTAAAATATTTATAGAATCTCAGGGATGGTGTACCATGGCAGAGATAGGTAAAGAAGATGGCATGGTTGAAAAAGCTTTGGATTCAGTAAAAGAACACTTGGATTGCGAATATGGCGTGGTATTGAACTACCCGGCTTTTACCAAATACCATATTGAATACGGAGAGATTTCAACTTATCCTGCAGGTTATAAAGAAAACGGCGGGATCTTCTGTCATAACAATCCATGGATCATGATTGGGGAAACCATGATTGGCAGGGGAGATGCAGCCTATGATTACTATACAAAAATAGCGCCTAGCTTTTTAGAAGACATATCTGAGCTTCACAAGGTAGAACCTTATGTATATTGTCAGATGATTGCAGGTAAAGAAGCCTTTAAACCCGGAGAAGCAAAAAACTCATGGCTTTCGGGAACGGCCTCCTGGAATTTTTATGCCATTACCCAGTATATTCTTGGCGTTAGACCAGAATACGATGGCTTAAGAGTTGATCCCTGTATCCCTAAAAAATGGGACGGGTTTAAAATGCAAAGAAAGTTCCGAGGTGCGACATACCAATTGGAAATAAGAAATCCAGATCACGTAAGTAAAGGCGTTAAAGAAATTATCGTAAATGGAGAAAAAATAAGCCCTGCCACACCGGCAGGCGGGTCCAATAAAATTCCACTACTTGAGAAAGGTAAAAATCATAAAGTCGAAATAATAATGGGATAAATGACTTGGATTTTTACTGGATAAAGCTCCTGAGGTTTACTAGCCTTGGGAGTTTTTTTATAAAACCCGCTGCATCCCAACAAACTCTCTTCTGAATTCAGTTGGCGTACAATTTTTTGATTTTTTAAAGATGCGGTTGAAATTGGCGATATTGTTAAAGCCACATTCATAACTAATTTCTCCAATGCTTTTGTCAGACTCGATCAACAACCGTGAGGCATAGCTGATTCTTGTGTCATTTACATAGCTGATAAAAGTTTTTCCGGTTCTTTTTTTGATAAAGCGATTAAAGGAAACCGGGCTCATATTAACAAGTTGAGAAATTTCTTTAAGCGCAATTTTTCTGTGGTAATTTTCCTGAATAAATTCATAAACCTTTTTGATTTGTTCGCTGTTCTGAAAATCATGGATCTCTGAAAACTGGGTTGACAATAAAGTCTGATTTTGTGAACTGGCAAGATCGCTAAGGATTGAAACGAACTCTAAAAAATATTTGATCCCGTGCAATTTTGGCAAGACCATTAAACGAGGCATAACCTCCATGGTGGTATCATGTGAAAACAAAATACCATGCCGCGATCTGTTCATCATGTCTTTAATGCTTTTAAAAATTCTTCGTGAAAGCATTTTTTCGTTGAGTAGATCCTGTTGAATGTGCACGGTGATTTCATAAATTTCCTTACAGGTACATTTATTGAGCTCCCAACCATGAATTAAATTCGGGCCAACCAAAACGAGCTCAACATCGCTGATATCAGCTGTATGATCTCCAATGATTCTTCTGACTCCTTTGCCTTTATAAATAAAGTTTAATTCATATTCAGGATGAAAATGAATGGGGAAATCGAAATCATCTTTGACTCTTTCATAAACCAGGAAGCTGTCTTCCTTACTTAATTGTGTAATTTCCCTATGTACACTGTCCCTCATAATTCAATATATACCAAGCTTACTAATTGATCAATATTTGACAAAATAGTATCGATGATTGCTTCAGGTTCAAATATATTGCAATTTTTTTAAATAAAATTGTTGGCCCGCTGGCAGGAATTCGCTATCGCTTCATTTGTCATCAAGGCAGAAGGACAAAACAAAAAACTTTATAAACTTATTGTTTTATCCTGAATTAGGTTTACATAAAAGAGTAAACAACCCCACCTT
>JAUXCI010000141.1 GCA_030618945.1 Flavobacteriaceae bacterium | reverse complement strand
GTTTCTCCGTATATGTGCTTAAACCCATCTTTTAAATGTTGTAAAGGGAGGTGTATCTGATCGGAAAGCTCACTAAGCGTTGGAGGCTCTGCCATATTGTCAATTAATATTTGTTTGGCTTTTTGAATTTTTTCAACATTAGCTTCATCTTCTAAAAAAGGGCAATTTTGTGCACCTACAGAATCAGGTTTATGAAAATATAAACTGATCAATTCATATACTTTTCCCTTAGAATAGAGTTTTTCAAGAGAAGAATGCAATCCATAATTGAAAATTTGATTCAACACCATAATTTCATTGGCATTTAACTCCTTATCCCGATAACATTTTTTATCCAAATTCTCTCCACTTATAAAATGTATAAGCCCGGTTTCCTGGCTAAAAAAAGTATGAAACTTTTCAATTCTGATCAGCAGACTAATCACCTGTGCACCTGGACTAAGTTCCAATTGAATCGGCAGATCCTGTTGAGGATTATATAATAAAAATGATTTGTTTTCAGGTAGGTCTAGAACATAATTTCCCCCACTAAAAACAAGTTTGGCATCATTTTTTATACAAAAGTGTAATTGTAAAAAAGACTTATCCACCCCTCTAATCACCTCAAGTGTTTCTCGCTTTTTATTATGAAACTTAAGAAGGTAAAAACCATCCTCAATTTCATTGTCCAGAAAATTTTTTCTATCGATACTCTTTTCCATTTATCTCATTTAAAATCAAGGTAAATAATCAATTTTTAGCCTTATTACATGGGCTTTAAAACGATTCAAATATACATAATAAAAATGCATACTATTTATTTTCATCGTTATTAATCCTGTCTATAAAAAGGAAAAACCATTTGACTGTATCAAATGGTTTTTATGAATTTTATGTTTTATGGATTACTTATACATCACTTTTTTTACAGCCGCAATCACATCATTTTTGTTAGGCATCCATTCTTCAAGTAACACAGGTGAAAATGGAGCTGGTGTATCAGCGGTTGTTATTCGCTGAATCGGCGCATCCAAATAATCAAATGCATTTTCTTGAACCTGATAAGTTATCTCAGATGAAACACTTGCAAATGGCCAGGCTTCTTCTAAAATCACAAGTCTGTTCGTTTTCTTAACAGAATTCAATATGGTTTCATGGTCCATAGGCCTGATGGTTCTCAAATCAATAATTTCAACAGAAATACCTTCTGTAGCCAGTTCATCAGCCGCCTTGAATGCTTCCTTGATAATCTTTCCAAAGGTTACAACAGTTACATCTGTTCCTTCTCTTTTAATATCGGCAACACCTATTGGCAACACATATTCCCCTTCAGGAACTTCGCCCTTATCACCATACATTTGTTCAGATTCCATAAAAATAACAGGGTCATCATCCCTTATGGCAGCCTTTAAAAGACCTTTTGCATCATAAGGATTTGACGGGACGATCACTTTTAATCCAGGCGTATTTGCATACCAGTTCTCAAAAGACTGAGAATGAGTAGCGCCCAACTGCCCAGCTGATCCGGTAGGGCCCCTAAAAACAATTGGAATATTAAACTGGCCTCCAGACATTTGACGCATCTTGGCTGCATTATTGATGATCTGATCAATTCCAACTAATGAAAAGTTAAAAGTCATAAACTCAACTATTGGCCTTGCTCCTCCCATGGCTGATCCAACGGCAATGCCAGAAAATCCTAATTCAGCAATTGGAGTATCGATGACTCTTTTGGCGCCAAACTCATCCAGCATACCTTTTGATGCCTTATAAGCACCATTATATTCTGCAACTTCTTCGCCCATCAGATAAACACTTTCATCTCTGCGCATTTCTTCGCTCATTGCCTCGACAATAGCTTGTCTAAATTGTAATACTTTCATGTTTTAGTAATAAAGGAATGCAAAAATAACTATTTTTAATGAATATTATTAAAGCGCTTCTTACAAATATTTCTTCTTGTCGCTTCCCGGCCAGTGATTGTATAGATTTGTAAAAGTAAAACAAGAGCTAAGACAAAAATATATTATGCATGCATAATATATTAAAAATATTTTATAACTTCGTCATGAAGAAAATTCAATAATCATTTCAAGATCATCAAAATGAAAATATTAGTTTGTATCAGTCACGTTCCGGACACAACATCTAAAATAAATTTCTCAGAGGACAATACAATATTTGACACCAACGGCGTCCAATTTGTGATCAATCCACTTGACGAATTTGCGCTTACCAGAGCTATGTGGTTCAAAGAAAAACAAGGCGCAACTGTTAGCGTAATTAGCGTTGGCTCAGCTGTAACAGAACCTACTTTAAGAAAAGCGCTCGCCATTGGAGCCGACGAAGCAATAAGAATCGACATAGTGCCAGAGGATGGGTATCAAGTTGCCGTTCAATTGGCTGAAGTTGTTAAAAATGAAGCTTTTGACTTGGTTTTGGCCGGTAAGGAGTCCCTTGATTATAATGGTGGAATGGTTCCAGGTATGCTGGCAGAAATATTAGGCTATAATTTTGTTAATGCCTGCATCAGTCTGGAAATAGAAGGCAATTCTTGTACTGTTTCCAGAGAAATAGACGGAGGTAAAGAGGTGCTAAATTGTACGCTTCCATTAATTATTGGCGGTCAGAAAGGATTGGTTGAGGAAAAGGACCTTAGAATTCCCAATATGCGTGGCATTATGATGGCTCGAAAAAAACCACTGAAAGTCGTACCTCCTATTGAATTTAATGCCACATCTTCAACAGTAAAGTATGAAAAACCTGAAGCCAAAGGAGCATGTAAGATGGTTGATGCCGGGAATATTGGTGAGTTGATTCAATTGCTTCACAATGAAGCTAAAGTGATTTAATAAGATTAAAAAATAACCTTGAAGATCAATTTACATTTTCTAAGGTCCAAAACTATTTAATATGTCAGTATTAGTATTTGCAGATAATTCAGAAGGTAAATTCAAAAAAACCGCTTATGAAATCGTTTCATATGGCAAACAAGTTGCACAACAAGCAGGAACGTCGGCGGTGGTATTAACCATCAATGCTGATGACACCTCCTTACTTTCAGATTATGGCGCCGATAAAATTTTAAAAATAAAAGATAGCCGACTGGATAATTTCAACGCCAGGGCATATGCAGATTGTATACAACAGGCTGCTAAGCAAGAAGATGCAGATATTATTGTGGTTGATTCAACAAGTAATGGATTATATTTAGCACCGCTATTAGCCGTAAAACTCAATGCTGGCTATGCCTCTAATGTTGTTGATTTACCGGCTTCAATATCCCCTTTTACTGTAAAGCGCAACGCTTTTTCATCCAAAGGATTCAATTTTAGTCATATCAATACAGAAATAAAATTATTGGGTTTAGCTAAAAATTCTTTTGGCTTAAAAGAAAAAAAGGTTGAGTCAGCAATACTAGAATTTTCACCTGAGCTTAGCGATGCCGATTTTCAATTGAATTCAATATCGATTGAACAAACTTCAGGTCAAATAACCATCGCGGATGCTGACATAGTTGTTTCGGGAGGGCGTGGCTTAAAAGGGCCCGAAAACTGGGCAATCATCGAAGAACTTGCTGAAGTTCTTGGGGCGGCAACTGCATGCTCTAAGCCGGTATCCGATCTCGGTTGGAGACCACATAGTGAACACGTCGGGCAAACCGGAAAACCGGTCTCCTCTAATTTATATATTGCAATTGGTATTTCAGGGGCTATTCAACATTTGGCCGGAGTTAATTCTTCCAAGGTTAAAGTTGTTATAAACACTGATAGTGATGCGCCATTCTTTAAAGCTGCAGACTACGGGATTGTTGGGGATGCCTTTGAAGTGGTTCCTGAGCTTATTAAAAAATTAAAAGATTTTAAAAGTACCTTATAATAGACACTATTTTTTTAGTAAATTGCCCCCTTCAAAAGGCTATAATAAATTAGGACGATTATAAGTCCTTAATTTTGATGGCCTTTTTCATTTTTATTTGTAAATTGAATTCGTTAAAATTGAATTTACGCATTCGTAGAATCAACTGTAAATTTTAACTTGCCTGTGAGCCTTGTACGTTTAAATATTAAAGGAATATCGTATAGTCAAACTCAAAGCGGTGCATATGCATTGGTTTTGAGTGAAGAAGAGGGTGAACGAACCTTACCTATTATTATTGGGGCATTTGAAGCTCAATCAATTGCTATTGCTTTGGAAAAGGAGATCAAACCTCCGCGTCCTTTAACGCATGATCTATTCAAAAGTTTTGCAGATCGATTTAATATTATTGTCAAACAGGTCATCATTCATAAATTGGTAGACGGCGTATTCTATTCTAGCCTGATCTGCGAGTGTGATAAAATAGAGGAGATCATAGACGCAAGGACATCCGACGCGATTGCCTTAGCAACACGATTTAAAGCACCAATTTTTACTTTTGAGAACATTTTAGACAAGGCAGGAATAATTCTCAAAATAAAAGATGAATCAAAACTTGATCAATCCAAATTCAAGATGGAAGATTTGGTTGCTAATGTCGTAGAAGAGACTTCGACTTTCAAAAATGATTCCGTTGAGGATTTATACAAACAATTAGACCAGGCTGTAGGTAATGAAGACTACGAACTTGCTGCCAAATTGAGAGATGAGATCTCTAAAAGGGAAAAATAATCACATATATGTTAAAAAGATTTCTACTGTTCTTGTCAATCTTATTTATAAATTTACCCATAAATGCCCAACAATTATCAACCGAAATAGCACCAAGTGAAGGTGTTTCATTTGAATCCATTTGGCGAGGGGTATTGGGAATGATTGCACTTCTAGCCTTAGCTTATTTATTCAGTTCCAATAAAAAGGCAATCCAATGGAAAACTGTTTTTATTGGTTTATCAATACAATTATTGATTGCCATTGGCGTGCTCCGGATTCCAATTATTCAGTCTGCCTTTGAAGGTGTAGGTCAAGTTTTCGTAAGCGTTCTTGATTATACAAGGGCGGGTAGTAAGTTTCTTTTTGAAGGCTTAGTTGTAGATATGAATACCTTTGGGTTTATTTTTGCCTTCCAGGTATTACCCACGATCATATTTTTTTCGGCCTTAACTTCATTGTTGTTCTATCTAGGGCTAATTCAAAAAGTAGTGAAAGGACTAGCTTGGTTATTATCTAAAACTTTGAAAATTTCAGGAGCTGAAAGCCTTAGTGTTGCAGGAAACATATTCCTTGGTCAAACGGAAGCACCATTGCTTATTAAGGCATATTTGGAAAAAATGAATAAATCGGAAATGCTCTTGGTGATGATTGGTGGAATGGCCACTGTAGCTGGAGCAGTATTAGCAGCATATATTGGTTTCTTAGGAGGTGATGATCCTGCAATGCGTTTAAAATTTGCAAAGCATTTACTGGCTGCTTCAGTAATGGCTGCTCCGGGAGCTATTGTAATTTCCAAAATTTTATACCCCCAGACCGAAAAAATAACCACAGAAGTACAAGTGTCGAACGAAAAAATAGGAACAAATATTTTAGACGCCATATCTAATGGAACTACTGAAGGTTTGAGGCTGGCAGTAAATGTAGGGGCCATGCTTTTAGTTTTTGTAGCTTTTATAGCCATGATCAATGGCATTTTAGGCTGGTTAGGAGACATAACTACTTTTAACATTTGGATGGAGGCCAATACGTCCTATCCAAAATTAACACTTGAGTCTATTCTTGGGGTAATTTTTGCGCCTCTTATGTGGTTAATTGGGGTTGCTAAAAACGATATGATGATGATGGGGCAATTGCTAGGAATAAAATTGGTTGCTAGTGAATTTGTTGGCTATATTCAATTAGCTGAATTAAAAAATACAGCGAACTTGATACATTTTAATAACAGCAAATCAAATATAATGGCTACTTATATGTTGTGTGGCTTTGCAAATTTTGCTTCTATAGGAATTCAAATAGGCGGCATTGGATCGTTGGCTCCGGGGCAAAGAAAAACCCTTTCAGAATTTGGTATGAAGGCTTTAATCGGAGGCTCCCTGGCATCACTTCTTTCAGCTACCATGGCTGGGATGATCATAGGCTAAGATAAATGAATAAAGAGCTTCGTCTGGAATATTAACAATTGCTTTTGAATATTTTGAATAGAATAATTTATCTTTGAAACGTGAATTAATTCATGGCATTGATTGCCTTTTTAAACTTAGCTAACAATAATACTAATCTGATTTTTTATACCTTTTTTTTAGCATAATGAAGCAATATTTAGATTTAATCCAGCATGTCATCGATAATGGAATAACCAAGGAAGACAGAACTGGAACAGGAACCAAAAGTGTATTCGGACATCAAATGAGGTTTGATCTTAGCGAAGGTTTTCCAATGGTAACAACTAAAAAATTGCATTTAAAATCAATTATTTATGAATTGCTATGGTTTTTGAAAGGTGATACAAATATTAAGTATTTGAATGACAATGGCGTTAAAATTTGGGACGCCTGGGCGGATAAAAATGGAGACCTCGGACCCGTATATGGCTATCAATGGAGAAATTGGGATGGCAATGGAATAGACCAAATAACCGAAGTAATTGAAACCATTAAAAACAATCCTGATAGTAGACGGATGATGGTTTGACTGTATATACAATTGTTTGCTT
>JAUXCI010000221.1 GCA_030618945.1 Flavobacteriaceae bacterium | reverse complement strand
ATCATACTACTGAATTGTTGAACGAATTTTATGAAAGAAAAGGAGAGAATATTGTAGAAAATTTTGTAAATAGATTCGACTTATTAGAACTTTCAGATAATGACTTTAGTTTGTTGAAAAAGATAATCCAAAATGATTCAGACTTTCAATTTTGGAAAAGTATGCACTTAAAGTATAAAAAGGAACCCCAATATGATAAAAGAACACTTTTTCTTGGAGCATCAGACAGAAGTTTCGAAGTTCAATATATTCACATACCCTTTATAGTATCTACTGCGACACATTCACTATTACAGGGTTTGATTAGGGAAAGCGAAAATCTGTTAAGAGAGAATACTGGCCTTCCAAGGGTTGGTGAGGGTTGGGTAAGTGAGACAGAGCTTTATTACAAACTTATGCAGAGTTTTCTAAAAGAGCATGTTGTACACCATGGGAGGCCAAAATGGTTAAAGCCACAACACCTTGACATATATTTCCCTGATAAGAAAATAGCTATTGAATATCAAGGTGAACAGCATAATAGGCCGATTGACTACTTCGGTGGAGAAGAATCATTCAATAAACAGAAAGAACTTGACGAACGGAAAAAACAATTATGCTTTATAAATGACTGCGAATTAATCTATGTTTATGAAGGATATAACTATGATGAATTAGTTGATAAAATTGAAAATATACTCAGTAAAGTTTCAGGATTAAGCAGATAACTGACACTAAGCTTTTCCAGGGACATTACAATATCGTATTTACTCTTAAATTGCAGGATAGACTTGTGTTTTGCTTAACGATAATCAAGATAGATTTTTTTAGTGTAATAAAACTATTTCCTTCGCTTAGGTTTGGCACTCAACTTAATCTTAGTAATTGCCTTACTCAATTTTATTAAAGCTTCATTTTTACTTCCTGACTCTTCTTAACAAATAATGATACGCTGAATCTTAATTAGAATGCATTGGATATGCATTAGCAAACACTTAAAGGTGCTGAAAATCATTCATATAGAAAATGTTGTAGTAGTTGAATTATAGTGATCTCAATTGGTCGATTTTCGAAATCGAGGCTTCGATATTAGAGATTATTGTAACGCCATCTTTTATAAATATTGTAGTGCCAGTTCCAAATTTTTCTAGTTTCATAAACCATGTAATTTTCCCCTTACTCACATAGTATCCAACCTGGAAACCATCATCAGTGATAAATTTGTTTTCCAAATAATTTTGACTACCCCCATCATCGGCAGACTCAGCATTTAATTGGTAGTATGCCTTTTTTATCTCAAGTAGATCCTCATATGCGATTGATGCAATTTTAGTATCATATTTTCCATCTTTGGAAATCCGATAAAAGTACTGCACCTCTCCCCCGGTGATAACTTCTCTTACTTCTGTTTCGGCTACACCAAAGTTTAAGGGTATGTTGGGCATCTCGTACTCAACAAATTTAACAATCACCCCTGTTTTTGAGGAAAATTGTTCGAATTTTGATATCTGATCTTTTCTTTCATCCTGTGCCTGAACCAGCATCCCGCTGACTACAACGGCAATTACCATTAAATACTTCATTTTGATTGTGTTTTGGTTAAAAACTTTTACCACTTCAATTCCTTTTTACTGGCTTTTTCTTGCTCCTTATACATCATTAAAATTGTGGAGTAATTGCACATGCCAATATCACAATAGTCTTTAATGACCTCTTTTAATAGTTTCGTGTTCGTGATTTTGGTTAATTCCTTAAAAGCATCAAGGTTTTCTTGCTCCATCATTCTAAGGGTTGCAGGATCATCCATTCCGATAGCAGAATAATCATCTTTAACTTGCTTTTTAATGAAATCAATTACGGCTTTTTTATTTTTTTCGGTTTCTTCAAAGTTGATAGGGCTTACAAATTCTTGTGAATAAACAATAGATCCTGTGATCACAAATGCGATCAATAGTACAAATGCTTTCATTCTTATTGGGTTTAAATATTGCTAGCTTCAGTTAGCAGTTGTAAAGTTATTCTTTTTATTTTTTGGAATGATTCTAAAGAGCCTCAATCTTTCCTTATTCATTTTTGATGGTTTTCCGATATTGAGCAGCTTCTCTTTCACGTTCCTTTAATTCATCTGGGTCAGTTATCTCAATTGATTTCATATTTTCATCAAGTCTGAATTGAGTTGAAACATTAACCACTTTGATAATTTCAAATTTTTCGCCAATCTTTTTATAGGCAGACTTTGCAACCTCAAATTGATTTATATCAACCGTAGGCCTACCAAGATCGAAAACAACTAGTGGTCGTACTGCAGGTATGCCATATTTTGATATTAGGGTAAATTCTTCCTTATTTATTTCACCTGATAGCAACTTACCCAACAACATTACTTTGTTCTTTCTATTCATTTTAATCTAAGATTTTAATTCTATTAATTAATGCATCCAGTTCAGCATCTGTCAGGTTATCAAAGTTTAATGAGCTGTTTAGGCTAGTGCTCTGCAACTTAGGTACAACGAATTCAGATAACCTGATAATGAAATTCAAAGCCCGGTCCGGATTATCTTTTGCAACTTCCTGTAACCATCCATCTACTTTGTCGAGGTTCTTTTCAAGTAATTCCTGGTATACCTCCCTGATTTCTTTTGTCAATACGTTTGGAGTGCCTTTCTCTCTACCTCCTGTTTTTTGTCCTCTGGCCATTATTCGAATATTTAGAGTTTCTATTTCAATCTACTTTAGATAATTCACCAATAAACTTAATTTCATCCGGTCTTGATTCAGATGTTGCTAATTTTACTTTTTTCATATCCGGTACGCTTTTACGTTTTAGTACGTTTTTGATTTTATAAAACGTACCGATGAAACTATTGTCTTTATTGATGTTTCTGCAGTTCGGTACGCTTTTACGCTTTAAATGCCAGTAATTAGCAAGGTGTTTTTATATTCTTTCTTTCTTTTTTTTTAACTTCCCCTAATTGGGGTAAACAAAACGTACTAACGTACCAAAGTGTATTAAACCTACTGTTAATAGGCTCTGTAGAGGGTACGCTTTGGAAATAGTAAAACGTACCAAAACGTGAAACCGTACCCATTTTAAAGGAAACTAAAGTCTCCAGATAATTTCCAAGCATCGCTCTTACGTAATGTCTCAAATTCAAGGTTGTAATATTTCGCATATTTTTTTACCCATGTTGTTACTTTGGTTTTGGTTGCCGTCTTTTTCATCCTTGATCTTACTTCATCCAGAACTGGATTTTTATCAATGGTCGCAATATTAGGATCAGCAAATTTTTCCAGAAAGAAGTCTGCTAAATGTTTATGCAATAGGTCTGGAAAGTCAGGATGTGTATCTGCATGCAATTGTTTCTCTTTCAGTTTAGGATTAGTCCAGATTTTAACGCCATCGTTAACGTACATATTTGCACATTCCAACATGAAAAGGTCAAACTTTATCCATTCAGCACTATCCGGTTCCCATTCCCTAAATAGCTGGTGTCCAAACTCCATCTCTGGCGTTTTTTTAGCATTATAATATTTGTCCAGACCAAGATCATAGCGCCTCCTGATACTGCTGTCATCAGTTCCTGCAATTCCATAATTGGTATTGACAATGAAAATTGGTGCATCTTCAGCTGGAACCCATAAAGGCTGCTTCTTCTTCTTTTCTACATAAAAGCCATCAGTAATGACGCTAAATAGGTTTGTCATGTCAAATGTAGGTGGCACATCATCAATCAGAACCATGCGAGTATCAATGCTAATGTTCTGGAAACTGAAATCTCTGTTTGCTCTGAATGCTTTGCCGTTCTCTTTTACTCCAGTCATAAACTGACTAAGTGCCTGGTAAAAGATTCCCTTTCCAGTTCCTCCTTTGGCTTCATCATCTGAATTTTCATCGTTGAATATTATTGCTCGCATCTTAGCAATATTCCTGTATCTGTTGAGCGCATATCCAAGCACCTGACGAACATACATTTTATTTTCTGCCTGTTGTATCACATTGTTAAAGAACTGCTCAAACTCTCCAGGATCGCTGTCGGTTAAAAATACTTCATCAGGATAGTTGCGGTTTAGTATAGAAGATTTCCAGATAATATATTTAAAGTCTTTGTAGTGCATTTTACTTACTTCGCCTTTGCGTTCAACTGCAATAAAATCTTTATAGAAAATGTAAATGCTATTCTTCTCACCTCTAAAGAATGGTTTCTCCATCACCTTAATAACATCCATGTCAATCAACCTTATGTACTGGCCAATTCCCTTCTCAAATGTTTGGGTCAGTTTCCATTCATCTTGTTTTTCTACATAATGCAAACACAATAATTTGATGGTCGCCATATCTATAAAATCAACGATGTTATCCTGCATCCTGACAATTATAAATTCAGTTGTTGTGGTGTAGAGTTTGCGAATACCGATTGACTCCATCCATAGCCTTAATTTTCGCCTGTCTATTTTATATACATCTTCGCCTTCTTTATTTTTTACGATGTACCAGAAGTTACCAATACTGTTACCACTCTTTGAACTACTGCCATTACTGCTAGGGTTAGCTGTAGTATTACCCCCTGACTCTACATCAGATATCTTCCTAAATTTCAAATCCTGTTTAGCCATAGCTCAATGTTAGTGGTTTGTACATCCCCTGGTTTAATGCCCAGTTT
>JAUXCI010000287.1 GCA_030618945.1 Flavobacteriaceae bacterium | reverse complement strand
CTCCTTTTGACTCCTCTCCGTCACTCAAGCATTCTTCAACACATATAGTTGGTCTTGCGCTTAAGGGAAATCCGCCTGACAACCTTTCCACAAAATGCTGGATCTATTTTCCTGAGGACAACTGTCCGTTCTATAGAGTTACGGTTTTCAGTAACTATTCCCCCAATAATGTCCTGGATATAAACAAGCAGTGGTCTCTGATGTGTGAAGTGAGTGAGAGTTCCGTCAAGAAAGTGGACCGGAAGCGAGTGATTGAAGACGTTATAGACGGCGCTTTAAATACAGGCCTTCTGTCGAGTCGTCATGAGATCGATCATACCTGGTACGGTTTTGTTGAGAAAGGCTATCCAACACCATCTCTGGATCGAAATCGCCTGATCTTTCCCGTTCTTCAGCATTTGGAAGAGCTGGGTATTTATTCCAGAGGCCGATTCGGTGCATGGCGGTACGAGGTGGGGAATATGGATCATTCTTTTATGCAAGGCGTGGAGTTTGTCAATCACATATTGGTTTCCGGAGAGGAATTGACCCTATGGTATCCACAGATCGTCAACAGCAAGCATCCTTCAGGAAAGAAGCGGTGATTTAAAGTAGTGAGACTTCATGTTTGATTCTAAAAAAATCGTTGCTGTTATTGTTACCAGGAACAGAATCGATAAACTCAAGGTTGCTTACAGAAAAATAATTTGCCAGCATATTGAAGGGCTTGTTATTGTTAATAATTTATCATCAGATGAGACAAAGTCGTGGTTAGAGTCTTTAGATGAGCCGAGATTAGTTGTTTATCATTCTGAAAAGAATTTAGGAGGGGCGGGAGGCTTTAACATTGGTTTTAAGATTGCCCTAAAAAAATATAATTGTGATTGGATATTGTGCTTTGATGATGATGCTTATCCGTATGATAATGCGATTAAGAATTTTTTAGATTTAGAGATTGATTCAACAGTAGGGGGAGTTGCTGCTGCGGTTTTTTTGCCTGATGGCACTATATGTCAGATGAATCGACCAATATTTAACCCCTTCTCAAACATCAAAAAATTCTTGCCGGCTTTTCTTAAGGGGGAAAAGAATTATCATGTTCCAGATTCATTTTATTTTAAAAATTATTGCATGGAAATCGATGCTTCTTCTTTTGTAGGATGTTTTATCAGGTCAAGCCTGGTCCGTGGAAAGTTAGGATTTCCCAGAAAGGATCTTTTTTTATACATTGATGATTTAATATATACTTTACAGATAGGAAAGTTAGGTTATAAACTTTTATTTTCTCCCTCGGTTAAATTCATTCACGATTGCGAGACCGTAAATAATGGTTCAGTATATCCTATTTGGAGATTATACTATTTAATAAGAAATAATATTGAACTTTTGCGTAAACAGGCTGGGTTTGTTTTCCCATTTGCTTTTCTATCCAAAGTTGGAAGCTGGTTGCTAAAAATACGTTTCTTTGAAAATAAAAAACTTTTTATGAAAGTGTTCTTTTTCGCTGTTTTAGATGGTCTTAGAAAGGATTTTTCAAAAGATATTGATCTTATCAGGTTGAAGTTTGATGGCAAATAGAAATCAAAAAAAAGTTGTTTTCTTTATTAATGTTGACTGGTATTTTAATTTGCACTGGGTTAACAGGGCTAGAAAAGCACTAGAAAATGGGTATCAAGTCCATGTTGTTACAAATTTTATAAGCAAAAAAATAAAAACTCAATTAATGCATGAGGGATTTTATTGCAGGCATATTTCGTTTGATCGAAAATCACTTAATCCCTTTTCCATAATTAAAACAACCCTCCATTTTTTTTTTATTATTCTATCAATTAAACCGGATATTTTACACTGTATTACAGTGAAAGCAAATTTAATTGGAGGCACAGTGGCACGTCTTTTTAATATTCCGGTGATTTTTAGTGTTACAGGGTTGGGTACTTCTTTTTCATCAAACAGAATCAGCAGCTTGTTTGTGCGAAATGTTGTTGTGAAAGTGTTCAAATGGGTAGCCAAAGGTGCTATGTATAGAATTATTTTTGAAAATAATGATGATAAAGCCACATTTAACAAACTCAAGATAGGACATCCTGATTGCCTTCTGGTTATTAAAGGAGCTGGTGTAGATATAAATCTATTTTCTTTTTCGTCTAAATTTCCAGTGAATCCTATCATTTTTTTTGCCGCAAGGTTATTATGGGATAAAGGACTGGATAATCTAATTGAAGCGTCAAAAATTTTAAGATCACGTGGAAGGAATTTTACTATCAAGGTCGCTGGAATAATTGACAAACAAAATATTAATGCAATTGATGAAAAACAGATTGTCAAATGGCATGAACATGGACTAATTGAATGGCTTGGGCAAAGGAATGATATGGCAAGTCTTCTAAGCCATTCCAGCATGGTTGTATTGCCTACAACTTATGGAGAAGGAATACCACGTATATTGATTGAAGCAGCTTCAACAGGTAGACCAATAATAGGTACCGATGTATCAGGTTGTCGAGAGATTATTCGGCATGGTTATAATGGTTTTTTAGTTCCTCCTTCAGATCCTGAAAAATTGGCAGACGCGATTGACGAACTCCTATTAGACAGTCGAAAACAAATCCAATTTGGATCTAATGGACGTTTGATGGTTGAACAGGAATTTACAGAAAAGAAGGTAATTGCAGAAACTTTTGCTGTTTATAATCAGCTTATGCTCACCCACCAATAGGATCCTGGTTTTAATAACGCTTTAACTACCGTACACTTTTTGTTGTAGTTAATATATTCTTACATTTTAACCAAGAGATCACTGTTGATTGATATTTGTCCCCAAATATTGATTTTTTTCCGCGGACTGACACATGAAAAATGTTCTAATTACCGGAGCCAACGGCTTTATCGGCCGGGCATTATGCAAAAGGATGCTGGCTGATGGCTGGCAGGTGCGGGGAGCAGTGCGGGCTGAGAGGCAAATGACGGTTCTGCCTTCAGGAGTT
>JAUXCI010000019.1 GCA_030618945.1 Flavobacteriaceae bacterium | reverse complement strand
TCCGGGGCATAGCACGCTGAGCAGATTTAAAAAAGAATTGCATGATGCAAGTGTCTTGGACCAGTTATATTCAAAGGTGGTGACACAGCTCGAGTCTCAGGGGCTTCAAATCAAAAAAGGGCAACCTCGTGTAGATGCTTCTATACAAAAGTTGTAAGTAGGCTATCCTTCTCCAAAATTCTCACATCAACCATCTACCCTCTCTATTTTGTCAAAAAAATGCATGATTGATTGAATGCGTGAATGAATAACATAAAATCCATTCTAGTTTCCGAATGCCGTTATCACTATCGATCTAGAGCCTCCATAATCTCTGTGCTCTCCCAAGTAAATACCTTGCCAAATACCCAAATTAAGTTTTCCATTTGTAATTGGTATTTCAACAGAAGATCCCATCAAGGATGTTTTTATATGAGCAGGCATATCATCATCTCCTTCATAATTATGCCTATAATAAGGCATATTTTCAGGAACCATTTTATTCATATGACTTTCAAAATCATCTCTGACCGTTGCATCGGCATTTTCATTGATCGTCAAACTGGCCGAGGTATGCTTAATAAATACTTGAAGCATTCCGATCTTTATTTCTTCAATTTCTGGTATTTCCCTTAAAATATGATCCGTTATCAAATGAAAGCCCCGTAAAAAAGGTTTTAATTTGATTTCTTTTTGATAGAATTTCATGAAATTTTCCCGATAATGTTTGTTCAAGTGAAGTTAAGGAAAAAATGCATGAATGCGAGATTTTCTCAGTCATGCATTCATGCTTTCACGCATTTCAACATCATGCCTTTCCCAAAAACAAAATCTCATGACATACCACTTCAGTGATATACTTTTTATTTCCACTTTCATCCTCCCAGGAGCGAGTGGTCAGTTTGCCTTCCAAAGCAACTTCCTTTCCTTTTTCTAAAAACGATTCTACTAAATCGGCTGTTTTATTCCAGGCCACAATATTATGCCATTCGGTTTCAGTGATTTTCTCTCCTTGTGCGTTTTTATAGGAATCGTTTGTTGCCAATGAGAACTTTGCTAATTTACTACCCTTCTCCAAGGTTTTGATTTCTGGATTCATTCCTAAATGTCCGATCAACTGCACTCTGTTTCTTAAATTATTCATAAGTATAAATTTTATGCCCTAATTATTTCGGGCTAATTAAACATCTGCTGGATCACTACCGATCCGCTTCTGCAAATTTGTGACGAGAAAAGCAAAAGGTTGGCCTGTTAAATGCTTACTTTCGTATGTAAATGAATGTAGTCGTTTGTAGTCGTATAATATACCTATCTTTGGGCGATAGTTAAAACTCGAAAAAATGAAATATTCAATAAACTCAATTCTTCTATGCCTCATATTCTTTAGTGTTTTGAGTTGTCAAATGACAAATTCATCGGAACCATTCACAAATTCAAGTAAAGAAGAGGTAAAACAAACCCTAATCAACATGTGGGGTGCCATAGAAAAGGAAGACATAGAGCGCTATGCCAGCTTTATCCATCCTGATTTCACGCAGTTTGGTGAAACAGATCCTGTTTTAAGAGTAGGTAAAGAATCCGAAGTAAATGGAATTGGGTCATGGATTAAAGAATCCTCCAATATCCATACAGAAATGGTCGATCCAATTGTCACTGTAAAAGGGAATACAGCTTGGATTGTTTACTACTGGGAAGATCATGGAACAACTAATGGAAAGCCATTTGCGACTCGTGGAAAATCGACCAGAATATTCGTAAAGGAAAATGATCATTGGTTGTGTATCCATGGTCATTATACATTATTACTTTAAAAAATTCGCCAAAGAGTTTAAGATATGGAACTACAAACATGTTTGGAATGCGGAGAACGCATTCAAGGAAGAAGTGATAAGAAGTTTTGCGGTGATTATTGTCGTAATGCGCATAATAACAAAGTGAATAAGGATAGTAAAAATCTGATCAGAAATACGAATAACCGTCTACGCAAAAACTACAAAACACTTACCGAACTCAACAGTAAAGGAAAGACCAAAGTGGTTCGAAATACACTAAACGCACATAACTTTGATTTTTCTTTGTTTACCTCTATTTATACCACCAAAACTGGAAATGTATATTATTATGTTTACGATCAGGGTTACCTGGAGCTGGATAATGATTATTTCCTGCTGATCAAAAGGGAATAATATCTGTACAAAAACCGTTAAACACAAAAATTACATTTGTAACAATCCCTCAATTCATTCGTCGAATGATAAAAATATTCTATGCGATTCAAAATTTTATGCGTATTCTTTCTTATGTTACAGACCATTGGTACTGGTATCTATGCCCAGAACAACAGCGTCATTACAGGAAAAATCATAAATGGTGAAGATCAAGAACCCCTTCCCTTTGCATCCATTCGGTTAAAAAACCACCCCATAGGAACCATCAGCAATGAAAACGGTGAGTTCGATTTTTATATCCCAAAATCAAAAAGAAATGACACGCTAAACATTAGTTTTATTGGCTTTAACAGTTATGAGGTACCTTTGGTCAATATCGATCGAGAACTTAAAATCATACTTTCACCGAGCTCCAATGTGCTTGATGAAGTAATTCTTACAGGAAAAAACCCGCTCGATTATATCAAAAAAGCATTGGAAAGACTTCCTGAAAATTATCCACAAAACGACTACCAAAGTATCGCTTACTACAGACAAAAATTTATCGAAAATGGCGCTGTGATTAACAAGGAAGAAGGCGTATTTAAAACCTATTATTCTAAGGCCGGAGATTCGGCTAAAAACCAACATCAATTACTCCTTTATAAACCTGAAGAGAATCCACAGCAATTTCAATTTATGAGAGAATGGTTCGAGGCGAAACAGGAAAAACGGAAAAAGAAAGCTATAAAAAAAGGGGAAGAATTTGACGAAGAAGAGTATGACAGCGATATGGATATGGATTTTGGTGGACCTGAATCTGTAATCGATCTGGATATCAATAACGAAAGAGATAATTATTTAAATCCTAAACATTTTAAAAAATACGAATATAGTTTTGGTGAAGAAACTTCGCTTAACGGTGAAAGGCTTGTTACCATTGTTTTT
This sequence comes from Flavobacteriaceae bacterium, assembly GCA_030618945.1. Taxonomy (GTDB): domain Bacteria; phylum Bacteroidota; class Bacteroidia; order Flavobacteriales; family Flavobacteriaceae; genus Lutimonas. The sequence goes on along the minus strand of JAUXCI010000019.1, from coordinate 14,821 downwards.
AAAGCAAAAAGAACAATCGATCACAAAAAAGACTCTGGAAAGATCTTGATCAATACAGAAGATTATGCCATCGTATCAATAGAACAGGAAGGAAAATTCAGCATTCCTTTTATTGTCAAACCGATTTTGTTTGTAATTGGACTGAAGATCCAGAATCCCACCTTTAATACCGTGATCAGCTATCAGAAATACAAAGACAAGTGGTATCCGCAGTTGTTCCGCTGGGATGCTAAAATTAAACTTACCAAGAAGCATACCTTTGACCCCAATGAAAATTCTGACATCAATATTGGGCAGGTATTTTTCATCAATAAAGTGGACTCCTTAGGAATTCCCATTGATGAATCCAAAAGGTTTGACCCTGGCGAAGACATGGGAGAACAAGTTTATAATGATCTCAATCTGCAATGGGGGGAACTCAACGTCATAAAAGATTAGCCATTTCATTTTCCTGACAGGTTTTAAAACATGAAAGACATATTCATGAATTCTTAAAAAAAAGCTATAATTATTGCGTTTACAGAAGCTAAAAAAGAACATCTTTTTAGTATATTTGTCATCCCTTTTAAAAAGGAAATGAATCATTCATAATGATCATGAAACCCAAGGTAGAATGATTGTTTTGAATGTTTTATCTGACCTATATAAAAACTGAAATAAACGGATGAAAACAGTAAACGATTTTAATTTCAAAAATAAAAAAGCGCTAATAAGAGTAGATTTCAATGTCCCTTTGGATGAAGCGCAAAAAGTAACTGACGCAACTAGAATTGAGGCCGCGAAACCAACCATTCTCAAGGTTTTGGAAGATGGTGGAAGCGCCGTTTTAATGTCTCATTTAGGAAGACCCAGTGGAGTCGAGGAAAAATTTTCTCTTAAACACATTGTTGATTCAGTGAGTGATATTATTGGTGTTCAGGTTAAGTTTGTTGACAATTGTGTTGGTGAATCTGTTGAGGAAGCAGTAACTAACCTGCAGAATGGGGAAGTACTCCTTTTAGAAAACCTAAGATTTCATTCTGAAGAAAAGGCTGGCGACAAAGATTTTGCGGCTCAATTGGCAAAAAATGGAGACATTTATGTCAATGACGCATTTGGAACTGCGCATAGGGCACATGCTTCAACTACTATAATTGCCGAGTTTTTTCCTGAAGCTAAATGCTTTGGATTGCTTTTGGCAAAAGAAATTGAGAGTTTAGAGAAAGTTTTAGGTTCAAGTGAAAAACCAGTGACTGCGATTCTTGGAGGATCTAAGGTTTCTTCAAAGATCACGATAATTGAAAATATATTGGATAAAATTGATCATTTGATCATTGGTGGTGGAATGAGTTTCACCTTTATTAAAGCTATGGGTGGTAGCGTTGGGAATTCTATTTGTGAAAATGACAAGTTAGATCTTGCCCTTAGCATTTTAAAACAGGCAGAGGAAAAAGGCGTTAAGGTCCACCTACCTGTAGACGTGATTGCTGCTGATGATTTTAGCAATGATGCAAAAACGCAGATTGTTGATATTAAAAATATTCCTGACGGATGGGAAGGGCTTGACGCCGGACCAAAAACAAATGTGGGCTTTTCTTATGTGATTGCCCAGTCAAAAACAATTTTATGGAATGGTCCGATTGGTGTATTTGAAATGCCAAAATTTGCCAAAGGTACCATCGAATTGGGTAATGCAGTTGCCGATGCAACCGAAGATGGTGCTTTTTCACTCGTTGGTGGAGGAGATTCTGTTGCCGCTGTGAAACAATTCGGATTTGAAAAAAAAGTAAGTTATGTGTCAACAGGCGGAGGCGCCATGTTAGAGAGTTTGGAAGGTAAAACCTTACCAGGTATAGCAGCTATGCTTGCTTAGATACTAGGTTCTAAGTTTTAAGTGTTAAGGGCTAAGGACTAAGTATAAAATAATTTTTGCTTGGGACTTCTCTGTTGAATTTTAAAAGATAAGTCCCAAATATTCAAATGAAATTTATGTGAAAAATATATCACAATCTTTTCAAAAAAAATTGACTCTATTACTTAATCCTTAAAACTTACTTAACACTTAGCCCTTAATACTTAAAACTTTATACTCAACTCTTAGTCTTTAAAACTTATACCTCAACGGCTAATACTTAATCCTTAAAACTTAACCCTTAATACTTATTATGATCTACAGTAAAATTCCACAAACCGATATTGAAGTAAGTAAAATTTGTTTAGGAACCATGACTTATGGTCAGCAAAACACAGAAGCTGAGGCCCATGAACAACTGGATTATGCTGTTGAAAAAGGTGTAAATTTTATTGATACTGCCGAGATGTATTCTATCCCAGGGAAGATAGAAACCCAAGGCAGTACCGAACGTTATATTGGTAGCTGGTTAAAAAACCAAAAGCGAGACAAGCTAGTTGTGGCGACTAAGGTCACTGGCCCAATGCCATATTTTAACTATATCCGTGAGGATCTCGGATTCTCAAAAGGGGTCATTCATGATGCATTGAACAAAAGTTTACAAAGATTGCAGACTGATTATGTCGATGTTTACCAATTGCATTGGCCGGAGAGAAACGTTAATTTCTTTGGACAACGGAACTATAAACACGACCCGAATGAAAAATGGAAAGATAATTTTAAAACAGTCATTGAAACCTTAGACGCTTTAGTTAAAGAAGGTAAAATCAGACATTATGGAGTATCCAATGAATCTTCATGGGGTGTCATGAAGCAGGTAAATGAAAGTAAAATTCATCAACTCACGAGCTGTAAAACCATTCAAAACCCTTATTCATTATTAAACAGAACTTTTGAGATCAATCTTGCCGAAGTTTGTCATAGAGAAAATATTGGCTTATTAGCCTATTCTCCTCTAGCTTTTGGTGCTTTGTCAGGAAAGTATTTAAACGGTCAGTTGCCAGATAATTCGAGGTTAAAGCTCTTTCCGGCCTATTCCAGATATAACAATGCTCAAGCAGTCAAGCTTACCTCAGCCTATGCAGATCTGGCTAAAAAGCACAACCTTAGTCTGGTACAATTAAGTTTGGCATTTGTAAACCAAAGGTCTTTTGTAACCAGCAGTATCATTGGTGCTACATCTATGGCCCAGCTACAAGAAAATATAGGAAGTATTGACCTTAGCTTATCTGAAGAAATTTTAAAAGAAATCGACCAAATTCAGGATCTGCAACCAAATCCGGCACCGTAGATAAGTTTAAAAGTAGAATCAATCAGATTCAATAAAATATTTTCAAATCAACTCATTTTCAAATTAGTTAGTGGACAAATGTCTATATTTATACGACCATAAATTCTTTTAACACATGAAACGATTATTCGCCTCCATAGTTCTTATCATAAGCTTTCAAACCCTTATATCACAGGAAAACTATGTCCCAACCAAAGAAAATCTCGAAGCAAGAGAATGGTTTGAGGATGCCAAGTTTGGCCTTTTTATCCACTGGGGTGTGTACAGTGTATTAGGAGATGGTGAATGGGTCATGAATAATCAAAATATTTCTATCGATGCCTATGAAAAATTGCCCGCATTTTTTAATCCCGTTGACTACAATCCTAAAGAATGGGTTGCGATGGCAAAAGCAGCTGGAATGAAATACATTACCATAACAAGCAGACACCATGACGGGTTTTCTATGTTTGATTCTGAAGCCTCTGATTATAATATCATACAAAAAACAAATTATAAAAAGGATGTGTTAAAGGCATTGTCAGCAGCCTGTAAAAAAGAGGGGATAAAACTATTCTTCTATTATTCCTTGCTCGATTGGCATAGTGATGATTATTATCCTCGGGGAAGAACCGGAAATGGGATAGACGGAAGAGCTGATACTGGAGATTGGAACAAATATATATCCTTTATGAAGGCTCAATTAACCGAATTGTTGACCAATTATGGAGAAATAGCTGGTATCTGGTTTGACGGACATTGGGACCAAAAAGAATGGGACGGAAAAACTTTTGGTAAAGTAAAAGTGGACTGGCATTATGATGAAATTTATACATTGATACACGACTTACAACCCCAATGCCTGATTGGAAATAACCATCATTTAGCACCAATTAAAGGGGAGGACTTTCAAATGTTTGAAAAAGATCTACCAGGAAAGAACACTACCGGATGGGGAACAGATGCCTCTGCTGTTGGCCAATTGCCCAAAGAAGTATGTGAGACCATCAATGGTTCCTGGGGTTTTAATTTACAGGACAAAAAACATAAATCAGACAAAGAACTCATACAATACCTCATCAATGCTGCTGGTTATGGAAGCAATATGTTACTTAATGTTGGACCGATGCCAAACGGGCTAATTCAATCGGAACACAAAACCTCTTTGCTCAACATGGGTACATGGATGGACAAATACGGAGAAACTATTTATGGCACAAGAAAAGGCCCAGTGGCACCAAATAAAGATATGGTTTCCACACAAAAAGATGAGGTCGTTTATTTACACTTGTTAGGCCCTCAAAAAGACACTTATTTCATCCCTCATTTTAAGGGAAAGGTCAAAAAAATGAAGTTCTTCGATAGCGGTAAAAAAGTGAAGCACCTGGTCAATGAATTTGGATTGACTTTTTCTGTTCCTAAAGATGCTAACAATGACATTGATACCATCATTGAGATGCAAATAAAATAAAAAATGGTTTTGATCTTTGTTAGCTAAGGCACTAACTTGGTTTGATTGCTGTTACCTCAATCTCAATTTTCATCTCCTGCTTGGCCAATCCTGCTGAAATCATGGTCGCTGCTGGTTTTATGTCACCAAAGTAATTTTTTAAAACTGGCCAACAAGCCTGAAAATCATCTGCATTCGGCAAAATATAAGTTACTCTAACAACATCAATTAAGGATGAATCAGCCTCCTTTAAAGCTTTTTCAATATTCTTAAGGCATTGTTCTGCTTGCTCAGCCACTTCAGATGAAATCTGCATTGTATCATAATTGTAGCCCGTAGTTCCTGATACAAAAATCAGATCTCCAACCACAACTGCCCTGGAATATCCAATTTGGTCTTCAAAGCTTGAACCCGAACTAATCAATCGTCTTTTCATAATAATAGTCTTTAAGCTTCCTTAGAATTCCTTCTTAGTAACCCAACTTTTGTCTTACCCTTTTTAGTACATCATCCGCAACCAAATGCGCTTTTTTGGCACCTTGAAGCAAGATGTCATCTATCTCCTTCAAATTGCTCATATAGTAATGATATTTTTCGCGTTCATCCTTGAACTTTTCTGTAAGCAGCTCATAAAAGGCTTGCTTGGCATGCCCGTAGCCATAATTACCACCGAGATAATTGGATCTCATTTGAGCTACCTCATCTTCACTGGCCACTAACTTATAGAGGTTAAACAAATTGCAAGTATCAGGATTCTTGGGTTCCTCAAGGGGGGTTGAATCAGTTTGAATCTTCATGATTTGTTTTCTCAATTGCTTGTCAGCCAAGAAAATGTCTATGATATTACCCTTGGACTTACTCATTTTCTCTCCATCAGTGCCCGGAACATACATGGTGCTTTCCTTAATCTTTGCTAGTGGAGGAATCAAAGTGTCACCCATTTGATGATTAAACCTGTTGGCAACATCTCTTGACATTTCCAAATGCTGCAACTGATCCTTTCCAACTGGGACTATATCTGCATCATATAACAAGATATCAGCCGCCATCAACATTGGATAGGAAAAAAGACCAGCATTAACGTCTTCCAGCCTGTCTGCTTTGTCTTTAAAACTGTGGGCCAAGGTAAGTCGTTGATACGGATAGAAACAACTTAGATACCATGTCAATTCAGTAACCTGTGGTACATCACTCTGTCTGTAAAAAACGGTTTTATCCGTGTCAACACCAAAGGCCAGCCAAGTGGCAGCCGTGCTATAGGTATTTTGCCTTAATTCATCAGCGTCTTTAATTTGGGTTAAAGAATGCATATCAGCTATGAATAGAAAGGATTCTTCTTTTGAAACCTCCGACATTTGAATTGCCGGTATAATGGCTCCTAATAAGTTTCCCAAATGCGGAGTTCCTGTGCTTTGTACACCCGTAAGTATTCTTGACATTAGTCTTTCTTAAAAATTAAAGGGCAAAAATAAGGAAATAAGCGTTAAGGGCTAAGTTTTAAGGGTTAAGTTTTGTCCATGCCTAAATAGTACTGACCACTTTTAAAGTGTAAACCTTTTGAGAATAAATGTGAAACCCGAATCTACTTCTTAATCAACCTGGCAACATATAGAATAAGGACAGCACCTACCAGGGCAGTTACCAAAGATCCTATGGTCCCGCCATCAGTACTTAAACCCAAAAAGCTAAAAACCCATCCTCCTACCATACTTCCAATAATACCCAGAACGATGTTCATGACAAGGCCGAATCCACCACCTTTCATAATTTTTCCTGCCAGCCAACCAGCGATGCCACCAATGATAATAAAATAGATAAAACTCATAATTAATAAGGGTAAATAGTTAATATCCCATAAATTTAAACAAATTTCACAAGAGAAAACATGATAAGTTTAAAATTAAGTTTTCGCAAAATGGTTCAGTTTCCTTAATTTTGAGAACTATGAAAAAGAACAACACCTTTTACGACACTAAAGAGGAAACACTAAATGTCATCACTCATGGTATTGGTTTTTTGTTGAGCATAGCAGCGCTTGTGGTTTTAGTTGTTTATGCATCTACAGAAGGAACCGTATGGCATATTACCAGTTTTGCCATTTTCGGTGCAAGCCTTGTTGTTCTGTATGCAGCATCTACCTTGTATCACTATACACAAAAACCTGACTTAAGAGCAAAATTGAATATTCTTGACCACTCAGCGATTTATGTTTTGATTGCTGGGACTTATACTCCTTTTACCCTTGTTATATTAAAAGGATGGGTAGGTTGGACAATTTTTGGATTGTCCTGGGGTTTAGCAATAGCAGGCATCGTGTTTAAGGTATTCTATTTTGGTAAATATGACAAAATATCCACTATTGCTTATGTGTTAATGGGTTGGGTCATCATTTTTGCCATCAAACCCCTTATTGATAGTTTTCCATTTGAAGGATTAATGTGGCTTTTCTCAGGGGGTATTGCTTACAGTTTGGGAGCAATATTTTACAGTATCAATAAAATACGATTTAACCATGTCATTTTTCATGTGTTCGTGCTAATTGGTAGCTTTTGTCATTTTATGGCCGTTTTCTTTTACGTACTTCCGGCTAAATAAACTGCTATTCTTCCTTTTGATGTAGGTATCTTGTAAGGTGCATGGAGAGGTCCAGTAAAATGATTTTTGCATTACCGTTTCTCTCAATGTGGTAAATCGCATCCTCAATAGCCTTATTTATGTCTTCAATATTAGCACCATGAACAAAAGGAGCAAATTTTTCAAGGTCAAAATTATTCGCATGAGCCTCAAAAAAAACTAAGGACCTCGCATTGTAATTTGTCAAAAGTGCTTGTCTGAAAAAATGGGAACAATAGTTCAGAAATCTCTTTTGGGTTTCCCTTCCTGTTTTAGCAATCTCCTCGCTCCATTTGATAAGATCCTGAACCACGCTGGCATCACCTTTGGCTCTAAAGGCAGCTCTTACCCAGGTTATAAACCACTTTTCAAAGACTTTTTCATTATCATCATGATGCAAAAGATGTAAGGCTTTATTTAAGTTTCCATTACACTGATGTGCTATTTTTATGGCTTGATTTTCATCTATTCCATGATTTTTCATCATGGTATCAATAATGTTCTGCTCGGTCAAGGGTTGCAAATGCAATGCCTGACACCTGGACAAGATGGTATTAATAATCTGCTCTTCATCTTCAGCAATCAAAAGAAAAAGAGTTTTGTCTGGTGGCTCTTCAATAAGTTTTAACAGTTTATTCGAAGCCGAGGCATTCATCTTTTCAGCCATCCAGATAATCATCACCTTATAACCTCCTTCATAAGGTTTTAAAATGAGTTTTTTTACGATCTCTTCAGCTTCATCAACTCCGATCCGACCTTGTTTATTCTCAATCCCTAGTGATTGGTACCAGTTGAATAAACTTCCATAAGGTGTTTCTTCAACAAACGTTCTCCATTCCTGCATAAAGGAATTACTGGTAGGGTGTTTTTTTATTTTGTCATTTGTAGTTACCGGAAATGAAAAATGAAGATCCGGGTGCATTAATTTTTCAAACTTGATATTGCAGGCTGCATTTCCGGTGTTATTCTCTCCTCCACTATTTTGGCAAAGAATATACTGGGCGTAAGCTATAGCCAAAGGCAATGCCCCGCTTCCTATAGGTGCAATAAATAATTGAGCATGAGGAATTCTATCATTATCAACCGTCTTGATCAAATGGTTCTTGATGTTCTCCTGCCCGATAATGTTTGAAAAAAGCATTTATATTGTTCTAGGTCTACAAAGAAAACAAAAAAGTTAGGATTTATCTTCACAATCAACCACTATTTTCAAGCCTTATTGGTTCGCCAAAAAAGTCTATTTTTGCCAAAAAATCAATAAATATGAACTGAATCCTTTGGTAAAAAAGGGTCGCTAGTTTAAAAGGATAATTTGAATCATGGTCATTATTACACTGCAAAGAAAGAAATGTATTGGATGTAATTACTGTGTGGAACTTGCCCCAAAACAATTTCAAATGTCCAAGAAGGATGGCAAGTCGGTATTGCTTCATTCAAAAGATAAAAAAGGATTTTTTACGATTAAATCTCCCGATGATTCAATATTTGAAAACGCCCTAAAAGCTAAAGAAGCTTGCCCCGTCAACATTATTAGTGTCAAGGAAAACTAAAAGTCTTTTTTATTAATTAATCTCCATGTTTTTAGTTTATCAATATTGAGTATATTTACCTAAATTTTTTCGAACTCATATTGAGATTTTGCCTTTTGATGAAACTGTTAAGCTGTTGAGTCAATGATCCGAGAAACAATTCAATATCAGGCAATTAGCAAGTCTCAATTCAAAATAAAGACATCTTATGAGCTGTACCTCTTGCTCATCATCTATAAATGGATTACCCTTAGGCTGTAACAATAACGGGGCTTGTGGATCCGGAAGTTGTGACAAACTTACCGTTTTTGACTGGCTTGCTAATATGGCTTTACCTGGTAACCAAAAACCTTTTGACGTCGTTGAAGTGCGATTCAAAAATGGTCGCAAGCATTTTTATAGGAATGCTAAAAACCTTCAGATTTGCATTGGCGATGTAGTTGCGGTAGAAACTTCTCCAGGACACGATATTGGTGTTGTCTCTCTTACGGGTGAATTGGTCAAGGTTCAAATGCGCAAGAAAAAAGTGTCTCCTGAAACAGAAGAATTACAATCGATTTACAGAAAGGCATCTAAAAAAGACGTTGAAATATGGATCAACGCAAGAGGAAGAGAAACTGAGGTACAAAAAAAATCAAGGCTCATCATAACCCGGTTGGGCCTCAAAATGAAATTGTCTGATGTCGAGTTTCAAGGAGATGGTAATAAGGCAACTTTCTATTATACCGCCGAAGACAGGGTTGATTTCCGACAATTGATACGAGAATTGGCAGGGACTTTTAGCCTCAGAATTGAAATGAAACAAGTTGGCCTTAGGCAAGAAGCTGCTCGCCTGGGCGGAATTGGATCCTGTGGAAGAGAATTGTGTTGTTCTACCTGGTTGACCGATTTCAGGTCAGTAAGTACTTCGGCTGCTAGATACCAACAGCTCTCATTAAATCCACAGAAATTAGCGGGGCAATGTGGTAAATTGAAATGCTGCCTAAATTACGAGCTAGATTCCTATATTGATGCACTCAAATCCTTTCCAAAGACTAACATATGGCTTCAAACGGAAAAAGGTCCGGCAATATTTCAAAAAATGGACATTTTTAAAGGATGGGTGTGGTATGCTTATAAAGAAAACCCTATGGCATGGCATAAACTTACCGTAGAACAGGCCGCCCAGATTCTTGAACTGAACAGTGAAAATACTAAGGTTCATGGTTTAGAGGAATATGCGATGGAATTGGAATTGGAAGTAGTTGAAACTTCAAATTTCACGGATGGTGTTGGACAAGATAGTTTAACTCGGTTTGACAGGCCAAAATATAAGAAAAACAGGAATAAGGGTAACCGGAATCGAAATCGAAATCGCAATGCGCATGGGAACAGGAAAGGTCCGCAAAAAAAGAAAAAATAAGGTGAAGAGAAATTATCTCAGTCTTGGTAAAATATTATTGCTTTTTACCCTTGTTATTTATATGTCATCATGCACAAAAGGCTTGGTTTTTAATCAATTTAAGCCAGTAGAAAATAATCAATGGCACAAAGATTCTATTATAAACTTCGTGATCAATTCAACTGATACCATCCAAAAGAATAATATCTTTATTACCCTTAGAAACAATAAAGATTATGAGTTTAGCAATCTATTTCTTATTGTAGGTATAGAATTTCCTAACAATTATCAAATCGTTGACACTTTGGAATACGAGATGACAACACCTGAAGGACGGTATTTAGGAACAGGAATTTCAGACATTAAAGAAAATAAATTAGAATATAAAACCAATGTAACATTTTCATTAAAAGGTGATTACAATATTTCAATACAACAAGCCATGAGAAAGACAAGAGATGTTGACGGGCTTTCTTACCTTGATGGGATAACCGACGTTGGCGTTCAAATTGAAAAAGCAAAATAATGACAAAAAAAACTCCTAAAACAGGTGCTCACAAGATCACTAAATGGATATGGAAATTATTCTTTGGGCGATTGGTGTTTTCGTTTTTAGTCTTTTTATTAGCCTCTTTAGGTGTTTTCGGTCAGCTTCCGACTTTTGAAGAACTGGAAAATCCAGAAAGCAATCTGGCTACTGAAGTGATTTCCATCGATGGAAAAACTTTGGGCAAATACTACCGAGAGAACAGAACTCCTGTAAAATTTAGCGAATTACCCGAAAATTTGATTCAGGCATTAGTTGCTACCGAAGACGAACGTTATTACGAGCATTCTGGAATTGATTTTCAAGGTACTGCAAGGGCGGCCTTAAAATTCGGAAAAGATGGTGGCGCCAGTACCATTACACAGCAGCTTGCAAAAATGCTTTTTACAAAAACGGCTTCGAATAATATTTTTAAGCGATTGAACCAAAAAGTCAAAGAATGGGTCATCGCCATCAGGCTGGAAAAACAATACACAAAAAATGAGATCATTACCATGTACTTTAACAAGTATGACTTTGGGCATGCTGCCGTTGGAATTAGATCGGCAAGTAGGATTTATTTCGGAAAGGAGCCCAATGAACTGGATATAGAACAATCGGCTATGCTGGTTGGAATGCTTAAAAATTCTTCTTTATATAACCCTATGAGAAGATCCGCTCTCGTGGAACAAAGAAGAAATGTTGTTCTTAAACAAATGGTCAGAAGTGAATTTATTAATGAAAAAGTAAAGGACTCACTTCAAAAATTACCGCTTGAACTAGACATTAACCTGGAAGGTCACAGTGATGGAACGGCAACTTACTTTAGAGAGTATGTGCGTGAATTTATGAGAAAATGGATCTCAAAAAATCCAAAACCCAATGGTGAAAGTTATAATATTTACCGAGACGGGTTAAAAATTTATGTCACGCTTGACTCAAGACTGCAGCATAATGCTGAGGAAGCTATGACGGAGCATTTGACTAATTTACAACAGATATTTTACAAGCAACAGAAAAGCAATAAAACGGCTCCTTTTTATGACCTGGAAGAGGAACAAATTGCATCTACCATGAAGTCAGCAATGAAACGAAGTGATCGATGGAGAAAAATGAAGGCACAAGGAGCTTCAATAAAAGATATAGAGGCCTCTTTTTACGTAGAAACTCCTATGCGAGTATTTTCATGGAAAGGCGATATTGATACTGTTTTAACACCTTACGATTCCATCCGGTATAATAAATATATACTGCAATCTGGTTTGTTGTCTACTGATCCTTCAACAGGACACGTTAAGGCCTGGGTTGGGGGAATCGATTATAAGCACTTTCAATACGATCACGTAAAACAAGGTAAAAGACAGGTTGGTTCTACCTTTAAACCTTTTCTTTACGCTACGGCCATCAATCAATTAGGATTGTCCCCTTGCGATGAGTTCCCGAACACACCTTATACGATTCCTGCCGGGAAATACCATCTTGCTGAAGATTGGACCCCACGGAATGCGGGCGACGAATATGGCGGGCTAAGGTCTTTAAAAAGTGCATTGGCTAACTCTATCAATGTCATTTCGGCAAATCTGATCGACAAAACTACGCCACAGAACGTAGTGAAAATGGCCAAAAATTTAGGCGTTGAAAGCGACCTTATTGCTGTTCCATCCATTGCTTTGGGAACTGTTGACCTAAGTCTTTATGAAATGGTTGGTGCCCTGAATACTTTTGCCAACAAGGGTATGTATGTAAAACCAATGATGCTCCTGCGAATCGAGGATAAAAATGGAACCATCCTTGAAGAATTTATGCCTGAAACCAAGGAGGTCTTGAGCGAGAGTATTGCCTACACTACCATTAATCTTATGGAAGGTGTAACCCGATACGGCTCGGGTGTACGCTTGAGAACTTCGGGGGCGAAATATCCTGATAATGTTGCTACCGGGTATCCTTATCAATTTGACAATCCGATTGCCGGAAAAACCGGAACAACTCAAAACCAATCTGATGGATGGTTTATGGGACTTGTTCCAAACCTTTCAACGGGTGTCTGGGTTGGTGCAGAGGACAGATCTGTTCACTTTGTCGACCTAAGCAGAGGTCAAGGCGCTTCAATGGCGTTACCGATATGGGCGCTTTATATGAAAAGGAATTATGCGGATGAGGATTTAAATATCAGTAAAGAGGCTTTTGAAGAACCCGAAAACTTTAGCATTAATTTAGATTGTAGCAAAGAAATAGAAGAAGATGAAGGTGGTGAGCAAAAGCAACTAAATCTAAACGACGAAATAGATTTTTAATAATGAATCCTTCCTGGTATCCCGGAGATGACGTGGTCGAAAACAGCAACATCTATCAAATGATGCTGAGGAACGGTTTTGTAGATTACAACAAGTTTTGGAAATGGTCGGCAACCGAAAAAGCGATTTTCTGGGAACAGACCATTGAAAATCTTCACATCAAATTTCATAAAAAATATACCAGCGTTTTAGATTCTTCTGAAGGACCTGAACACGCTCGCTGGCTTAAAGGTGCGCAACTCAATATCGTGGATTCCTGTTTTCAAAATGACGACGATGCAATCTCATTGATCTATCAGGCTGAAAATGGAAGTTTGGTGAAAGTAAGTCAGCAATCTCTTGAAAAGTATGTCAACAAAATCGCCAATAGCATAACAGCTTCAGGTTTAAAACCTGGAGACTCAATTGCCATTGACATGCCAATGACACTCGAGGCGGTAGGCATTTATCTTGCCGGAATCAAGGCTGGATTTCCGGTCGTTACCATCGCTGATAGTTTTAGTGCCAATGAAATTGAAGTTCGACTCAACATTACCAAGCCAAAACTTCTATTTACTCAGGACGTCCTAATGAGGGCGGGAAAAACACTTCCCTTATACGAAAAGATCTTGCAGGCAAAACCACCGGTTACCATTGTTGTTCAATCAGGGCAAAAGGGATTGCCATTGCGAAAAAATGATAGCTTCTTTCACGATTTCCTCCTTGACAATGATAAGTTCGAAACTTGTTTTCAGGATCCGGAAACAACTATTACCGTACTTTTTTCTTCCGGTACTACCGGCGAACCAAAGGCGATTCCCTGGACTCACAGCACCCCCATAAAATCAGCTTCAGACGGCTATTATCATCACAACATTAAAAAGGACGATGTTGTGTGCTGGCCAACCAATCTGGGTTGGATGATGGGCCCATGGCTTATCTTTGCCACCCTAATCAACAAAGGAACAATTGCACTGAATTATGGCGCCCCAATGGGTAAAGAGTTTGGCGCTTTTGTTGAACATGCCAAGGTAAATATGCTGGGGGTAGTTCCAAGTATAGTGAGGCATTGGAAAAACACCAAGGTCATGGAAAAATATGATTGGCAATCAATCAAATGTTTTAGTTCTACAGGGGAGGCTTCCAACCCAGATGAAATGAATTATCTGATGTCATTGGGCAAAAACAAACCAGTCATTGAATATTGTGGCGGAACAGAAATCGGTGGTGGATATATAACGAGTACTGTGCTTCAGCCCAACATTGCCAGCACCTTTTCCAGCCAGGCACTTGGGGGTGAATTTATTCTTTTAGACGAAAACGAACAGGTGAGTAAGCAGGGTGAAATGTATCTTATACCACCCATAATGGGCCTTTCAAATTCCTTATTAAAGCGTGATCATCATGAAGTTTATTACAAAGATAACCCAACATATAAGGGCATGTCTTTAAGAAAACACGGCGATGAACTATTAAAACTCCCGAACGGATATTACAAAGCCCAAGGAAGAGCTGATGATGCTATGAACCTTGGAGGAATCAAAGTGAGTTCCATTCAAATAGAAGAAGTAATCAAACAACTTGAATTTGTAAAAGAATGCGCTGCCATAGCCTTTTCTCCTCCCCAAGGTGGTCCAAGTCAACTGGTGGTTTTTACGGTTAACAACTCTTCTTCACTTTCTTTGGAAGAAAGACTATCTCAAGCCAAAATTATCATCCGAGAAAAGCTCAACCCCCTATTTAAAGTTGAAAAACTCATAGACATTGATGCCTTGCCCAGAACCGCATCTGGAAAAGTAATGAGAAGGAGTTTGAGAACTAGGTCTTAATTTGAAGATTTGGAGATGTGCTGATGTGCTGATGACATATACTCAAGCTAAATCTAATG
>JAUXCI010000075.1 GCA_030618945.1 Flavobacteriaceae bacterium | reverse complement strand
TGGCTATATTTATTTGGATTTTTCATGGTTTTTCCTTTTGGTATAAAAGAGTTTAATATGATTGAATGGACTCATATACCTGTTTCAGCATTATACAATATTGGTTTTATTGTTGTTTTTACGTCTTTTATGACCTACTTGTTTAATCTTTATGCCATAAGACAATTGAAGCCCACGACCTTAAGTATTTTCATTTATCTTCAACCAGTAATTGCAAGCTCTTATGCCCTGATCGTTGGAAGTGACAGTTTAAACGCCATTAAAATAGTGGCTACTGCCCTTATTTTTGTCGGTGTCTATTTGGTGACAAGAAAACCGAAGGAGGCCATAGGTTGATTTGCCTTTTAATAAGCGTCATAAACCTTGATTACACGTATTTATTAGTAACTTTGTCTAAATTTAATTCAGTAATATGATACAATCCATGACCGGATATGGCAAGTCCATTATACAACTTGACACAAAAAAAATCACACTTGAAATAAAATCACTTAACAGCAAGAATCTTGATATAAACACCAGGTTTCCTAGTATTTACAGAGAGAAGGAAATAGAAATCAGAAGGCTGATTGCCAGAGAATTGAACAGGGGTAAAGTGGACATGTCTTTTTATATTGAGTCTACAACATCCGAAACTTCAACAAAGATCAATACTAGTATTGTAGCGAATTATATTGGACAACTCGAAACAATTCGAAAGGAGGCGGATATTCTCTCTATAGCCATGCGATTACCGGATGTTTTAAAAACCGAAAGAGAAGAATTGGACGACGAAGAATGGGGCGTAATTAAGTCAGGGATTGTGGAGGCGATCAAAGATTTACAGGTTTATAGATCTTCTGAAGGAAAAGAACTAAAAAATGACTTTGAAAACAGAATAGAGACCCTTAAAGATAAATTGGAACAAATAATGCTGCTTGATTCTGAAAGATTGGATGAGGTGAGAACCAGACTGAAAAAAGCGATAAGCGAATTGAAGCAAACTGTTGATGAGAATCGATTTGAACAAGAGCTCATATATTATTTGGAAAAGCTGGACATTACAGAGGAAAAGGTAAGATTAAAGAATCATTTAAGTTATTTTTTATCAGAGCTTAACAGCAATGATTCTAATGGAAAAAAACTTGGTTTTATATCTCAGGAAATGGGAAGGGAGATCAATACGATTGGGTCAAAAGCAAATTTTGCACCCATGCAGAAGCTTGTTGTGGAAATGAAAGATGAATTAGAAAAAATAAAGGAGCAACTGCTAAATGTACTGTAATCATGAAAAGCAAGGAAGGAAAACTAATTGTTTTTTCGGCCCCTTCAGGGTCAGGTAAAACTACCATAGTTCATCATCTTTTAGGCCAGAAAGGATTGAATCTCGACTTCTCTATTTCGGCTACCTCACGAGAAAAAAGAGGGAATGAAGTCGATGGAAAAGATTATTGCTTTATAAGCTTGGATCAATTTAAAAGTCACATTAAGGCGGATGAATTTGTTGAATGGGAGGAGGTTTATAAGAATAATTTTTATGGAACTTTAAAATCTGAAGTTGAGAGAATTTGGGCAGAAGGCAAACATGCCATTTTTGATATTGATGTAGTTGGCGGTCTGAGAATAAAAAATAAGTTTCCTGAAAGTACGCTAGCAGTTTTTGTTAAGGCACCATCCATAGAAGTTATGGAACACCGGTTAAGGGCGAGAAGTACTGACAGCGAAGAAAAAATTAAGGAAAGAGTAGCTAAAGCGGAAAGGGAGATCGCTTATGCAAAAGATTTTGACATTGTTCTTATCAACGATAAGCTAGAAACAGCTAAAAAGGAAGCCACAGCTCTTATTGAAAAATTTATTTTTTCTTCATAAGACTCGTAACCCTAATTACCATGAAAATCGGACTTTTTTTTGGGAGCTATAACCCGATTCATATCGGACATATTATTATTGCCAATCACATGGTGGAGTTTACTGAACTCGAAGAAGTTTGGTTTGTAGTTACACCCCATAACCCCTTTAAGAAGAAAAGCACTTTACTCGCTGATCACCATAGATACCAACTGGTACAGGAAGCAACGGAAGATTATCCCAAACTTAAACCCAGTAATGTGGAATTTGATTTACCACAACCAAGCTACACCATAAATACCTTGGCTCATTTATACGAGAAATATCCTGAGCATCAATTTAATCTCATCATGGGTCAGGATAATTTATTCACCTTTCATAAATGGAAGAATCATGAGGAAATTCTTAAAAACCATGAATTGTATATATATCCGAGAATAACGCGTAAAAACGAATTTCCAGATCTTTTTAAGCATCCAAAGGTTCATTTAATAGACGCGCCAATAGTTGAGATTTCGGCGACCTTTATTCGAAAATCTATTGCAGGGAAAAAGAACATAAGAGCGCTATTGCCTTATAAGGCATGGAAATATCTTGATGAAATGAATTTCTACAAATAATTAAATTCTAAATTTTATTTCTTTTTGTGTATTTCAAGCAGAGGGAGAGGAATTTTAAAAACATTGTATATTTGCCATTACAAGCTACAAATGGAAAAAAGCAGAAAAGAAAAGATTAAAGAAAAGTTGACTTATAAGTATCGCTTCGTTGTATTGAACGAAGATACTTTTGAAGAACGGTTTTCATTTAAACTCAATCGTTTAAACGCCTTTGTTTTTGGTGGAATATTTTCATTTTTATTGATAGTTTGTACCATATTACTGATAGCCTTAACCCCACTTAAGGAGTATATTCAGGGATATTCTTCTACTGAATTACAAAAAGAAGCATCTAATCTTGTTTATAAGGTCGATTCTTTAAATAGAGCTTTGACTGTTAATGACATGTATATAGAAAATATTCAGCAAGTGCTTAAGGGCGAGATTAAGCGAGTGACCTTTAATAAAGATTCTGTGTTTAAACAATTCCAGATTGAGGAAATAAATTTCGCACCTTCTGCAGTGGATTCGGCCTTTAGAGAAGAAGTTGAACAATTAGACAGATTCAGTGTATTTCAGCAAGCCAGGAAAAACCCAGATATTGTTTTCACCTCTCCAATAAAAGGTGAGATCACTCAGAATTATGACGATCAGGAAAAGCATTTTGCTATTGACATTGCCGTTGCTGCGGATTCACCTGTCAAGGCCGTGGCGGATGGCACAGTGATCTTTAATGGATTCACGGCTGATACAGGTTATGTCATCATCATAGAACACGGTCAAGGGTTTATATCGGTATATAAACATAACTCTACTATTTATAAAGAGCAGGCAGAACTGGTCAAAACAGGAGAAGTGATTGCGAGCGCAGGGTCTACCGGAGCATTTTCAACAGGTGCCCATCTTCATTTCGAATTGTGGAATGATGGCTATCCAGTTAACCCGGCAAATTATATTAATTTTGAATAACCCTGATTTTCAGGTAGTTTTTTATAACCTTATCGTTTGAATTCGTGATAAAATCAATTCTAGCAAGAGTATACGCAACGGTCATTTCCAGAAAGGTATATGCCTGGGCCAATAAGCCAGTTATAACACAAAAGAAGGTGTTTCACAACCTAATTAGAGAAGCAAAACTGACCAGCTTCGGAAAGGACCATCATTTTGATAAGATTGAAACCTATGAACATTTTAAAAAGAATGTTCCGGTACGTGATTATGAGGGTCTTAAGGATTATATTGAAAAAGTAAAAGAAGGAAAGAGCGATATCTTATGGAAAGGGAAACCCATATATTTCGCAAAGACTTCGGGCACTACTTCAGGAGCGAAATATATTCCAATTACTAAAGAATCCATGCCATATCAAATTGCCGCGGCTAAGGAAGCCCTCTTATTGTATATAGCTGAAACCGGAAATTCAGATTTTGTTAGTGGGAAAATGATTTTTTTACAAGGTTCACCTGAAATTGATGATGATAATCCTGTTAAAACAGGTAGGTTATCGGGAATTGTGGCCCATTACGTCCCAAGCTATCTACAAAAGAATCGATTGCCTTCCTGGGAAACAAATTGCATTGATGATTGGGAAACCAAGGTTGATAACATCGTTAAAGAAACTGCAGTAGAAGATTTGAGATTGATCAGCGGAATTCCTTCCTGGGTGCAAATGTACTTTGAGAAATTAATTACAGATCAAGGGAAAAAAGTTGGAGAAATTTTTCCAAATTTTAGCCTTTTTGTATATGGAGGTGTTAATTATGAACCCTACAGACAAAACATGGAGGATCTTATAGGAAAAAAAGTGGATTCAATCGAGCTGTTCCCCGCTTCAGAAGGATTTTTTGCTTATCAGGACAAACAAATTAAGAATTCTGATTCAGACAAAGGCATGTTACTATTGCTAAACAGCGGAATTTTTTATGAATTTATTGAAGCTGACGATTTTTTTAGTGATTCACATGAACGCATATCACTTAAAGACGTTAAACTTGGTATAAACTATGTGATAATTATTTCTACGAATGCAGGATTGTGGGCATATAATATTGGAGACACTATTGAATTCACATCTTTAAAGCCTTACAGGATCATAGTAACGGGTCGAATTAAACATTTTATATCGGCTTTTGGAGAACATGTAATTGGGAAGGAAGTTGAGCAGTCACTACAAAAAGCAACTTTGGGAACAAATATTAAGATCAAGGAATTTACAGTAGCTCCTCAGGTCAATCCACCAAGCGGAGAATTGCCTTATCATGAATGGTTTATTGAATTTGAAAATGAACCCAAAGATATGGGCGACTTCATTGAGAAAATTGACTTGGAAATGCAAGTACAAAACAGCTACTATTTAGACTTGCTAGAAGGAAAAATTTTAAAACAATTGGTGGTTTCAAAAGTGATAAAAAACGGATTTGACCAATATATGAGGTCAATCGGTAAATTGGGAGGACAGAATAAAATTCCAAGATTGGCAAACGATAGAAAAATTGTCGATAAATTAGAAGTAGTGCCTTAAATAAACGATGAATTCAAACTTCTAAAAAATTATTGAATTCATTGTCTATTGCTCAGGTCTTCTTGTAAAAAACCATAAAATTATTTCTTGGCGAGTAAATCTCTTATTTCGACAAGTAATTCTTCCTGGCTTGGACCAGCTGGTGCAGGAGCAGGAGCCTCTTCTTCTTTTCTTTTCATTTTATTTACGGCTTTTACAATGAGGAACATCACAAAAGCAACAATTATAAAATCGATGATCGTAGTAATAAAAGCACCATAAAGAACGTCTACCTGACCTATTATTTTACCATCAGCATCCGGCACACCCTCTCTGGCAATCCATTTCAGGTCCTTAAGATCAGTCTGGAAAATAAGCCCAATTAAAGGGGAAACGATTCCGGCAGTAAAGGAGGTCACAACGCTTTTAAAAGCGGCACCCATCACAAACCCGACAGCGATATCCAATAAACTGCCCTTCAAAGCAAATTCTTTAAATTCTTTTAACATGACAATAAATATTTTGATTAGTGAATGAAGTAAAAATACAAAAAAATCAGTACACGACTCTTTTTATTCGCTGCGAGAAAGCAGTAAGAATTTCATAACTTATAGTGTTGGCCTGGTTAGCTATTTCCAGTATTTCTTGTTGACTGTCAAAAATAATTACTTCGTCTCCTTCCTCACAGGGAATGTCAGTAACATCAACCATGATCATATCCATGCAAACATTTCCAATGATAGGAGCTTTTTGCCCGTTCACTGATACAAACACCTTTCCCTGCCCCAAACTGCGATAAAACCCATCGGCATGCCCTAAGGGTATAGTAGCCGTACTCAATTCTTTTGAAGCAGTATGACCCATATTATATCCCACACTTTCGTTTTTTCCAACTCGATGAATTTGAGATACAATACTTTTTAAACTGATCACATTTTTAAGTTCTGAGGTAGTTACCGGGTCATTGGCAAATCCATAAAGCCCAAGGCCCAATCTCACCATATCAAAGTGAGCTTCAGGATAATTAAGAACCCCTGAAGTATTTGTCATATGCATCATTGGTTTGAATCCAAATAGACTTTTAAAAGCACTGCCAATATCATTGAAAGTTTGAATTTGGTTCAGACTAAATTTTCTTTCATTTGGATCTTCTGATGCAACCAAATGAGAAAATATGGATTTGATCTCAATATTTTTTACTTTATACAGGGTATCAAATAGAAAATCAAGGTCTGATTTTTTGAATCCTAAACGGTTAAGTCCAGTATTGAATTTAATATGAATCGGGTAGGAAGTTAAGTTCGATTTTTTTGAAATCTCCAGGAATGATGCCAGTATTTTTTTGCTGTATAGATTGGGTTCAAGTTGATATTGAACAATCAAGCTGAGGTTGTTAATTTGCGGATGTAGCACGAGTATAGGAATTTTAATTCCAGCTTCTCTTAAAGCGATTCCCTCATCAACATAAGCTACAGCAAAATAATCAACATTTTGTTTTGACAAGGTCTTGGCTAAAGAAACTGCTTCGGTACCATAACCTGAGGCTTTCACCACCGCTAATATTTTAGTACTATCGCTCAATCTATCCCGAAAAAAATTCAGATTGTGTGCAACTGCTGATAAATTGATTTCTAATACAGAAGGATTATTATTCATCTGTGTCTTTGGCTATTTGCTGACGCTTCTGTTCTTCTTTTTGTCTCTCTCTGAAGTAAGCAGCCCTACTCAAAGGTTCATATTCGTGTACTTCGCCTAATACAACTAATCTTTCATCAGGAATAGTACGATGACTAAAATGCGCTAAATTCCCAGTTTTTGTGCAAACAGCATGTACTTTGGTGACATATTCGGCGGTAGCCATAAGCGCCGGCATAGGACCAAAAGGATTTCCTTTAAAGTCCATATCTAGACCCGCAACAATCACTCTTATGCCCCTATTGGCCAAATCATTGCATACACTTATTATTTCATCATCAAAAAACTGAGCCTCATCAATACCAACAACATCAATTCCATTGGCAAACAACCTAATATTAGCCGCTGCAGGAACTGGAGTACATCGAATTTCATTTTCGTCATGTGACACCACCATTTCATCATCGTATCTTGTGTCAATAGCCGGTTTAAAAATCTCTACGGTTTGTTTTGCGAATTGGGCACGTTTCAATCTTCGAATTAGTTCTTCAGTTTTACCCGAAAACATAGATCCGCAGATTACCTCGATCCATCCAAATTTTTCAGTATGATTAACCGTATTTTCTAAAAACATATTTAAGTTTATCGTATTAAGCTAAGATTAAAATTGCCTGCAAAGCTGAATTAAAAACGAAGCAAATTTTTTTAAATAGCTGTAACAAAAGTAATGAAATTCTTTAGTAGAATTTTCTTTTGAAAATGTTAATTTTGTATCTTACTCACACATCGTACAATACCTGCCAAAATTTAAATTGATGGAGAATAATTTAAGAAAAGAATTAAAAATTTTAGCTGAGCAAATATTGAATGAGGAGAAGGAGCTTGATTTTAATGACTTGCTAAATCAAACTAGAGAATTATATGAAAAATGTGTTGTGCTAAATCATTTGAATAATGAGGATAAGACCACTGTGGAAGAGCTCGATGCTTTTGATCCAATAGAAGAGCCCTATGTGGAACAAGCACAAATAATTGAAAAAGTAAAGTATGAAGTAGAATCGGTAAACGAAACTACTGAATTAAAGGATCTTGAAAACAGTGAGAATTCCAAAATAATTGAAGAGGAGGAGGAAGCTATCCCGAGTCTAAAGGATCTTTTTGTACCAACATTTGATGACATTAGGGAAGATATGAGTCAAAAGGCCGAGTTTAAGGATACCATTTCCCTGGATGATACCGAAAATTTGTTTGTCACCAAAAAAAAAGAAAACAAGCAACTTTCATTGAATGATAAATTAGTAGGTAGTAGCTTACAAATCGGACTTAACGATAGAATAGCCTTTGTAAACAAACTATTTAATTTTAGTCAATCGGATTTCAATAAAGCTTTAACAAAATTGAATGCATTTACTTCCAAGGATGAAGCCCTAAAATATTTTCAATATCAAGTGAAACCGAACTATAACTGGAAAGGTAAAGAAGACCTAGAAGAAAGGTTTATCGGACTGATTGAAAGAAAATTTATGTAAAAATTTATTTCTTGTGCTTCTTTTGGTTTCTTTTTTCCTGTCTCCTTTTCTTAGCATCTGCCTTTTCCTTAGTCTTACCAAAAGGCGCAATAGTATTTATAATACCGCTTTGTAAGGTTTTCCATAAAACGTTCCCAAAACCTTTATAAATTACACGATCAAAATTCATCATAACTTCTCTTTCCTGGCCATTATTTCCAGGGTTAGATTTGTGAACTAAAGAGTTTACCGACCAACTAACGAACCCACCCTTTTCAGATGTCTTTTGTTTAAGCACTTCAGCTTCAAGATTGGAATAGAGCATGGTCATGGTCCCCTCTGAAGAATACCGATTAGAGGATGCCTGGAAAGTCAAACTCTTTAAGTCTCCGTTTGTTACATTTACACCCAAAGCAGGAATTAGGATAGAATCATAATATTTCAAAGGGGATGCGCCCAGTTTACCACTGAAGAAAAATGTACTTTGGCCATCTTTCAATGGCAGATCCATCTTAACATGTAAAGGAGTCCTATTCATGAATTTGGAATTCATTTCAATTTTGAGGGATTCTTCACGATACTCTTTTATTGAAGTCACATTATGAATATCGATATTTAGTTTATTTAAAGTGACTTTCATAGAAGCTCCCTTCTTTTCAAGCTTTTCCTCGTAGGATAATTTACTATCCTCTATGGATATTTTAGGAATCAAAATTGGAAACTCCATTTTTTTAAGAAGGTCATGAGGAAATACTGGTCTTTTATTTTTGTCGAAAGGTTTTCTTTTATCCTTATAAATATCAATGTATAATTGTGAAATTTGAATACTGTCCATAAAAACACCTTTATTTTGGAGAATTTTTTGAAGGTTCAATTTAAAGATTCTTAAATCCTTAAGATCGATAGTATACACTTCGGAATTAAAACGGTAAGAATTGGCCAATTTTGCTTTATTGATCGATGGTTTGTAACTGAGATTTTTGATAAGCCATTGATCATCTTCTAAATTGTATTGTATTTTGCCTAGAGATAAATCGTATTTCTTGTCTGTAAAATTCATATTGATATTTGACATTTCAAAATGGCCATCAACCGATAATAATTTAAAAACCTGATTGTCAATTTCTTCTAATTTGAATCCAGACAATTCAAAACTCATGGGTTTGTTCTCGAAGGTAATTTTGTCAGTTGCAATCTCGATTACCTGAAATTTCAAATTGCTTACTTTGATCTTGTCAAGCTCAAATCCAGCAATGCCCTTAATCGCGATAGAATCAAGTTTGATCCGCTTTTTTTTCTCCATTGATTTAACCTTTTTTCCGTTGTTAAACTTTTGGAATAATGGGTCGTCAATGATAAGTTTAGAGATAATTAGTTTTTTTGAAAATATTAACGGGAACAAGTGAATACCTCTTATTTCAATTCGGGAAATGGATATTTTATTCAGGGCATTTAAATGAGATAAATTTTTCCTTAAATTGATCATTGATGAATCAGATGGACTAAAATGAATTTCATTAATAATCATTGAGCGATCAAACAAACTGAATTTAGTTTTATCAATGGAGAGATGATAGTTTGCGATTTTTTGATTCGCCAACATATCAACGACCTTTTTTGAAATCAAGCTGGAAATTAACAAACTCGCCCCAAATAAAATGATAATCAAACTTAGG
>JAUXCI010000234.1 GCA_030618945.1 Flavobacteriaceae bacterium | reverse complement strand
GATGAGAAGGAGTTTGTGAACTAGGTCTTAATTTGACGTTTTGGAGATGTGCTAATGTGCTGATGACATATACTCAAGCTAAATCTAATGTAAGGTCTGAACTCTGTGAAGTCCTCCTGATTTTAGTTTATATCCTTGGCGGCCTATTTTAATTTTCAAATTTTCAAATTACCTACGGCTTTTAAATAATTTACCGATATTTGTTTGAATCAAAAAAACTGAAAATGAAAGTAATCTCTTACAATGTCAACGGTATCCGTGCTGCTATCAAGAAAGGGTTTCTGGACTGGCTGAAGGCCACTAACCCTGACGTAATTTGCATTCAGGAAACCAAGGCCCAAAAAGAGCAATTAGATCTGCAACTCTTTGATGACATTGGTTATCCTTATCATTACTGGTTTTCGGCTCAGAAAAAAGGTTATAGTGGAGTGGCTGTACTTTCCAAACATGAACCAAAAAAAGTAACCTATGGAACAGGCATTGAAAGTATGGACTTTGAAGGTAGAAACCTTCGATTGGACTTTGACGATTTCTCTGTGATGAGCCTGTATCTTCCGTCTGGAACGAATAGCCTCAGACTTGATTTTAAGCTCAACTATATGGCTGAGTTTCAAGAATACGTCAACCTACTTAAAAAGGAGGTTCCCAACCTGTTGATCTGCGGTGATTATAATATTTGTCATGAGGCCATAGACATTCACAACCCTACTCAAAATAAAAATACTTCAGGTTTTTTACCCGTTGAACGTCAATGGATTGATCAATTTATCAAGAACGGTTTTGTGGATACATTCAGGCATTTAAACAAGGAGCCTCATAACTATAGTTGGTGGAGTTACAGGGCAAATTCAAGAAACAACAACAAAGGATGGAGAATTGATTATTGTATGGCCAGTGAACCATTGACATCAAATATTGAAAGAGCCTATATTTTACCTGAAGCAAAGCACAGTGATCATTGCCCGATTGGGGTAGAACTGAAATTCTAAACAGTAGCTTTATTGGCCAGTTGACCGCAGGCTGCATCGATGTCTTTACCTCGACTTCTCCTGATATTCACGGTAATCAGATTTCTTTCCAGTTCTCTTTTATAATAAGCTATCGCCTCTTCATCTGCCTGTTCAAAACCGTCTTCTTCAATAGCGTTGTATTCAATCAGGTTTACTTTGGAAGGAACTTTCTTACAATAGGCTACCAGGGCATCAATATCCTTTTTCTTATCATTGATCCCTTTCCATACCACGTATTCAAAAGTGATTATTCGATCGGTTTTTGCATACCAATACTGAAGGGAGTACAACAAATCGGCCAGATTCGATTTATCATTAATGGGCATCATTTTAGACCTAACCTCATCTATTGCTGAATGCAGAGAAACCGCAAGATTAAATCTAACCTCATCATCGGCCAGCTTCATGATCATTTTATGCAAACCCACCGTTGATAAGGTAATGCGTCTGGGTGACATGCCAAGGCCTTCCTCTGAGGTAATCATCTCAATAGATTTGAGTACATTTTTATAGTTAAGTAAAGGCTCTCCCATTCCCATAAAAACGATATTACTCAACTTATGGTTTTTATAAAGCCTGCTTTGTCTGTCAATGGCAACCACCTGATCATAGATTTCATCGGGATTTAAATTTCGCATTTTCTTCAAACGTGCTGTGGCACAGAAAGTGCAATTCAAACTGCATCCTACCTGACTTGATACGCAAGCAGTGGTTCTGCTTGTAGTAGGAATAAAGACCGATTCAACTATAAGCCCGTCATGCAATTTTATGGCATTCTTTACGGTACCATCAGAAGATTGTTGCATATCATCAACTTCAATATGATTGATCACAAAGTGATCTTCAAGAAATTGCCTTGTCTCTTTCGAAATATTCGTCATGCCATCAAAATCATGAGTTCCTTTGTGCCATAACCATTCATAAACCTGATTCCCCCGAAATGCCTTCATATCATGCGCTATGAAGAAATCCCTCAAGGCTTCTTTGGTCAATGATCGTATGTCTGTTTTAGTGGTCATGATTTATAAAAAAAACGTCCGTCCCTTATCGGACGGACGTTATAATAGCATCAATAAGTTTTATATGATCAACATGGCATCGCCATAAGAATAGAATTGGTAATCCATTTTAATAGCTTCTGCATAAGCTTCCTTCAAAAGATCATGACCCGCAAAAGCTGAAGTCATCATCATTAGTGTGGATTTAGGTGTATGAAAATTTGTAATCATACAATTGGCAATACTAAATTCATACGGTGGAAAAATGAACTTGTTCGTCCATCCTTCATATGGCTTTAAACGCGAATTTGCTGATACAGAACTCTCCATGGAACGCATAACAGTAGTGCCAACCGCACAAACTCTTTTTTTATTATTAAGGGCCTTGTTCACTGCATCGGCTGTTGATTCCGGAATAAATACTTCTTCCGAATCCATTCTGTGCTTTGATAGGTCTTCAACCTCAACTGGATTAAAAGTACCCAGCCCAACATGAAGTGTTAGTTCTTTTAATTCCACCCCTTTAATCTCCATTCTTTTTAATAAGTGCTTTGAGAAATGCAGACCAGCGGTGGGGGCGGCTACTGCACCTTCGTGTTTGGCATAAATCGTTTGATACCTCTCTTCATCAGAATCCTCAACATCCCTTTTAATATACTTTGGTAAAGGGGTTTGCCCCATTTCATTTAGTTTTTTTCTAAACTCTTCATAAGATCCATCATAGAGAAAACGCAGCGTTCTCCCTCTAGAGGTTGTATTATCAATAACTTCAGCTACAAGCCCGCTATCTTCGCCAAAAAACAGCTTGTTTCCAATTCTGATTTTTCTTGCCGGATCAACCAAAACATCCCATAACCTGCTTTCTGAATTTAATTCACGCAATAAAAATACTTCAATTCTGGCCCCTGTTTTCTCCTTGTTGCCATATAATCTTGCAGGAAACACTTTCGTATTATTGAAAATCAATATATCATCCTCATCAAAATAATCTACCAAATCTTTAAAATGTTTGTGTTCAATGGTTCCTAATTTTCTATCGAGAACCATCATCTTAGCTTCATCACGAAGATTTGATGGGTATTCCGCTAATAAGCCATCAGGAAGATCATATTGGAAATGAGATAATTTCATAATTGTTACGTTTTTTAATTAAATGCTTGCAAATATACAATCTCAACCTACCCCTTGTCAAGTGTTTCATGAATTAAATTGCTTTTTTATGCCAATAGTTGAAAATGGGTTTTGAATCGCTATCTTTACGCAAAATTTTGCGATGCCAAAAAACGTCATTCCATACAAGAATTCTGACCTGGGGAAAAAAGAGCAGGTTACTGAAATGTTTGATAAAGTTTCATCAAATTATGACTTTTTAAACAGGCTTCTTACTTTTGGAATTGACATTAGTTGGAGGAAAAATGTCGTTCAGCTCATTTTGGATAACAAGGCAAAAAAAGTGTTGGACATTGCCACCGGAACGGGTGATCTTGCCATTATGATGGCAAAAAAAGACATTGATGAGGTTACCGGTCTGGATATTTCTATTGGCATGTTAGACATCGGTAAGAAAAAAGTTAAAGAACAGGGCTTAGAGGCTAAAGTTGACATGATTATTGGTGATTCGGAAAATTTACCATTTAAAGATGAAACTTTTGATGCGATTACCGTGGCCTTTGGGGTTAGAAATTTTGAAAACCTGGAACTAGGTTTAAAAGAAATTCACAGGGTCTTAAAAAAAACAGGAGCCTTTGTCGTTTTAGAAACCTCACAACCGGCCTCATTCCCTGTAAAACAAGGCTTTCAATTTTATTCTAAATATATCATCCCAAACGTTGGTAAACTTTTTTCAAAAGATAAAAACGCCTATGATTATTTACCCGAATCTGCAGCCGCTTTTCCTTATGGTGAAAAGTTCAACAATATTTTATTGAAAACTGGGTTTAATACATCAAAAGTATATCCACAAACCTTTGGTGTTGCCACTATTTATCACGCTATTAAATAAAACTATGAATAGGTATTTTGTTTTATATATTATCATCATTTGTTTAAGTATCCCTTCTGCTTATTCTCAAAAAGAAAGGATCGAATATTTACCCAATTTTGATAAACGGAAGCTTCATTTTGGATATTATCTTGGTATAAATAATAATAGTTTTAAGGTGAGCTATTGGGATCAGTCTGGTGTAGATCCAAATTCTCCAGTTTTCCCAACACCAGATCAGGACATGT